>CAMBYP010000005.1 GCA_945872435.1 uncultured Mycoplasmatota bacterium | reverse complement strand
CAAAAGAAAAAGTAAACACATTCTTTTTGTGTCTACTTTTATCTTACACCTTCATTGTAAAATATTTCTATTCTTCTTGATTTTCTTTTTTTACTAGTACTTCTCTTGGTTTTGAACCATTTGGTGGTCCTACAATTCCTCTTTCTTCTAATAAATCCATTGCTCTAGCAGCCCTATTATAACCAAGTCTAAATCTTCTTTGTAAAAGAGAAGCACTAGCTTTTCCACCTTGAATTACAAAGTCAACAATCTCATTATAAAGCGGTTCATCATAATCATCTTTTTCTTCTACCATAGTTGTTGCATGTAATTCTTCATCATCCATAGTTAAACTATTATCATATTTTGCAATTTGTTGTTTAATTACATGATCTACAACTCTTTTAATTTCATCTTCATCAATAAAAGTACCTTGAACACGAATTGGACTAGACTCTCCTTGGGGTAAGAATAACATATCTCCTTTTCCCAATAGTTTTTCTGCTCCACCTTGGTCTAAAATGGTACGTGAATCAATTTGACTAGATACTGCAAAACTAATACGAGATGGAATATTTGCTTTTACGACACCAGTAATAACATCTGTAGATGGTCTTTGTGTTGCGACAATTAAATGAATTCCTGCAGCACGAGCCATTTGGGTAATACGCATAATAGAGTCTTCTACTTCTTTCGCTGCAACTAACATTAAATCTGCTAATTCATCGATAATAACAACAATAAATGGTAGTCTTTGTTTTTGTTCTTCTTTTGGTCTTCCCATATTATATTTATCAATATAATTGTTATAACTTGTAATATTTTTTGTTCCACTATCACTAAATACTTCGTAACGTCTTTCCATTTCTACAACAATTTTCTTAAGCGCAATATTTGCTTTTTTAGGATCCGTTACAACTGGTGCTAATAAATGTGGAACACCATTATACATAGAAAGTTCTACTTTTTTAGGATCTACCAATACCAGTTTTACTTCTTCTGGTTTGGTACGCATAATAATAGAAATTAAAATACTATTAATACATACTGATTTACCACTACCAGTAGAACCAGCAACTAATAAATGTGGTGTTTTATTAATTTCACAAAAAACAGGAGATCCCATAACATTTTTACCTAAAGTAACAAGTAATTTACTATCTTGTAGCTTAGATGGTACTTTTTCTAGAATTTCTCTTACTGTTACCATAGTAGTTACTTTATTTGGTACTTCAATTCCAATTGTTCTTTTTCCAGGAATTGGTGCTTCTATTTTTACATCTTTTACAGCAAGAGCTAAAGCAAGTTCACGATGAATTCCCAAAATTTTACTTACTTTTGTACCTGCTTTTACATCTAATTCATATTGTGTAACAGTAGGACCAATATTAGCATTTACAATATGACCTTCAATTCCAAAATCTGCTAGTACTTGTTCTAATATTTTTTTATTGTCAGAAACAGCTAATTCATTCTCTTTTTGATTTACGTGTTTTGGTTTAGCAAGTAATGATATTGGTGGAAATACATACGGTTTTTGTTTAGGTTCTGGTTTTATTTCTTCACTTGCTAATGATTTTTCACCATTTAATGGTTGTAAATGTTCTCCTAAAATTTCTCCTGTTTCTTCATCAATACGTAAATTAGATTCATCAGCAAGAGTTACAACTGCAGGTTCTTCTTCTACTTCTTCTTGTTCTTGTTTTTCTAATGCTTCTTTTCTTTCTTGTTCTTTTTCTATAGCACGTTTCTTTTTACGTTCTAAACGAGCTTCATTTGTTTCATCTAATTTTGTTTTTGCACTCTTAATCATATCGGCAATACTAACCCCTGTAAATAAAACAACACCACAGATAATAAGAGCCCATGAAACAATCTTTGTTCCCGCTACATCAAATAAACTAACAAATAAAATAGAAACAATTGCCCCTACTAATCCCCCACCTTGAATATTCATCATACTTTTCGTAGAAGCCATAAAATTTAATACTGTTTCTTTTAATATTTCAAATCCTTGTAAATCATTTTTCGTAATATAACTTAAATGAGAAAACACCAAAATACCAATACATAATACATAAAGTCCAACTAATTTAGAGGTAAAATAATTAGGACGTTCTCTTTTTACCATCATATAAACCCCAACTACAAATACCGCTACTAGTAAAAGATTATACCATGCACCTACTAAAAATGCAGCAAATGCACCAATCAATCTTCCTACAGGACCAAATCCACCTTTACTACCTGCTCCTAAAATGGCAATTAAAATAAGTAGGATTCCTATTAATTCAACTTGATATCCTGTTGATTTTTTCTTATCTTCTTTTCTTTTCTTACGTTTTGCCATCGTTACACTTCCTTTTACCTTACTCATTATAGCATACATAATCGATTAGAAACAAGGTTATTTTACATAGAAAAAAAGCGATATTCGCTTTTTTAAAACAAAGTATCCAATTGTTTTCCTAGTATTTTTAATACCCCATGATAATGTATTAGTATTTTTTCTGTATCACCAAAAGCAACAATATATTTTAAATAATATTTATAATATGGGTGTGTTTCAAAAGCTTGTGCTTCATAGTCGTAATAATGATTACAAAAATGTCTTAAACCTGATAATCTCAAGTATTCCATTCTTCCATATTTCGTTAATAATTCCTCATCATAAAAACGGAATAATAAAAAGTGAACTAATGCGAAAATTAATACCAACAGTAAATAACATTCATGAGTAGTTAGTAAATAACCAATTACTGGAAATAATAATATTAAAAGGAGTAAAAAATAACCTAATCGTAATACTTTTTTTACTTTTTTATCAATATATTTCCATATTGTATGTAGATCAAGTGGTAAAACTAAAATCACCATAGATAAACCAAATAACGTTGCGACAATTGGAAAAATACTTTCTGTTTCAGGACGAATCCATCCTAGTAGATAACCAACTAGCAAAATAATTGCTCCAATCATATTCACAAAGCCATACTTTTCAAAAGCATTCATAAAATTACCTAAGTTTTTATCATAAATACGATTTTTATATAATGCCTCAGTTGCTAAATCTCTAACAATTCCAAAATCTTGAATAAAACATGTCTTCGTATCTAAATTTTTATTTACTTTTTGACTTAAATCAGTGATTGTCATGGAATCACCATAATTTAATTTCTTTTTTTGAAAAAATACTTTTAAAAATTCATGTTCATAATCACTCAAGTGTTGATCATGCATATATATGATTGTTCCATCTGCTTTAATTCCTATATTACCACGTTCCTGTAATGTCAAAATTAAAGATAAAGCAAAATCTTTACTCTTTCCACTAATCATTTTAGATGCTAACGGTGGTAATACTTTAATATCACCTTGACTATATGGAATAATTAAATGATCTTTGATCTTCTTTACATAATTTCTTTTATAACGAATTACTTCTAAGAAAACATAAATAGTCGTACTAAAAATAATATAATATATAAGTGGTAAATTATTTTTATTTTTACTAATAAATTGCAAATGTTCTCTTGTTTGTTCATCATAATCAAAATTTAAAATATCATGGTTTGATTTTTCTTTCATAATATTTGTCTGATTTAATACTTCAGTATCGACTCCAATAATAAAACTAGTTTGTGTATTCTCTGTTAAATTTTTTTGAGTCATTTGATAAACTTGGGGACTTTTTCTTGTAACAGCAATAGAGCTTCCTGTTGTAGTATCTTTTACATAATATTTTTTTGTTCCATCTTCTGGAATTTTTACTTGAATTTTTAATTGATTCACTTTTGTATTCATAGCTTTGAAATTTAGTCCAAATGCTGCTAATGAAGTATAACGTTTTACTGCTCTACTATCAACCGTATAAGATAACTTCATTGTAAATTTTCTAGTAGTTGGATCAAAGGAAATGACTTTCATATTTTTTTCTTTACGTGTCACTCCTAAATCTTCTACCGTACTTTCTACTCCATCTACATATGCACTAGCACTGCGAATACAATCATAACAATTATATCTTTTATTTTCTTTTAAACTAATTGGAAATAAATCTTTTTCAATCGATGAAATCATAGTATGTGGTTGAATCACTAAATTTTCATTCACTTCAATACTTCCATCATTTTTTAATTCTACATTCATTTCCTCTTTTTGAATCGTATAATCATATTTCGTACCTTTCGATACCCAATAAATCGGAAAAATAATAAACGATACAATGCAAAGAATAATAATTCCTAATTTAGGTCCATACTCTCTCATACCGTCACCCCTTATGTTATACTCATTGTAACACAAAATAAAAAAATTTTTAAGCACCAAAGAAAAAAAGTGTCATATTTGACACTTACATCACCATTAAACTTTCTTCTAAAATATTAGGATTTTTTAAAGCAGCCACCAATTGGTCAATTTCTTCTTTTGTATTATAAAAATATAAACTCATACGACATGTATTTTTAATTCCTATTTCGTCAATTAATATTTTCGCACAATGGCTTCCTGATCTTACACAAATATGGTGTTGGTCTAAATAAATAGCCAAATCTTGCGCAAAAATGCCATCTATATTAAATGATATAATTGCCGTATCAGTATCAGGATTATAAACTTTAAGATTAGGAACTTCTTTTAATTTTTCTAAAGCGTAATTTTTTAATTCCATCTCATATTGATGAATCTTTTCCATTCCAATATTTTCTAAATATTCAATCGCATAACGCGTAGCAATAATTCCTGCCACATGAATCGTACCAGCTTCCAATCTAGTAGGTAATTTATGATATTCTTTCGTTCCATCACTTGCAAAAGAAAGATTCATTCCTCCCCCATATTTTAATGGTTTCATTTGTTCTAGTAATTCTAATTTTCCATACAATATTCCTACTCCAGTTGGTCCACACATTTTATGGATAGAAAAAACTAAAAAATCGACATCACTATCTTGTACATCAGTCACTCTATGTGGCACACTTTGTGCCCCATCTGCAACAACATAAATTCCTTTTTCATGAGCATACTTTACAATTTCTTTCATTGGTCTTACATCACCAATAACATTTGTTACTTCTGCAATACTAATTACTTTTGTATCTTCAGTAATTACTTTTTTCAAATTATCAAGTGTAACATGTAATTTTTCATCTAAAGGAATATAGTCAATCACAATTCCTAACTTTTCTTCTAAATAAAACCAAGGTAATACATTTGATGCATGTTCTGATTTTGTTAATACCACATGGTCTCCTTTTTTTAATTTTGATTCAAAAAAGCCAAAAACAATTTGATTTAAAGAATCCGTGGCATTCTCTGTAAAAATAATTTCTTCTTTTTTCTCAGCACGAATAAAACGTTGTACAGCTTCTCTTGATAGGTCAATATTTTCATCAACAAGTAAACTTGTTTTATAGTCACCACGAGAAGCATTCGCTGTATAATTACTATAATAATCGACAATACTATCAATTACACATTGTGGTTTTAAGGTAGTTGCACTATTATCAAAATAAATTAAATTTTGCTTAAACATAGGAAAATCTTCACGATTCATTATAACACCTCCATTTCCCATCATATCTATATATATTTTATTCAATACTTCATTTCACTAACATGATATGAGCACCGTATTTCATAATTTTATAAAATCATTATTATTTTAACAAAAATATAACATTTTGACTATCTTTCTGCATAATTTCTTTTATTTTTATCACAATAATAATGAATATTCGCAGATATTCACGTAAAAAGAACAATGTTCTTTTTTTTGTAAAAAAGTCATGTTATACTATGATTGGTGATTTATTATGGAAGAACAATATATCGATCAACTCATTCAAACAATTCAAAATAATTCCCTTTATGAGAATGTTTCATCTCTTGAATTAAAACAGATATTACTTTCTCATAAACCAAACGTATATATTATCCAACCAGATGGAAAAACATTTCATTACACTTTACCTCTACATCTTCATCATTATAATGGATATTTAATGTATCTAGAATATTTAACAAAAAAAGATATAGAAAAACATAAATCTGTTGTCCATTTCTTAAATATGGATTTTTCAAAAAATCCTAGAGCAGGTGTTTTACTTACTACAAAATTAGGAAATTATTTTCAAAGTTTAGGTGATATTGTCATTCAAACATGGTTAAATCCTTATGATATGAATGCATATTTTATGAGTACAGAATTAAACCATGCAACAGCTCTTCAAAATGATAAGTATCAACAAATATTAAGAGAACATCACATGGAAGAAATAGAGCCAATAGAAAATAGCAGATTAGGAATACTACGAAAAAAAGAAGTTTTAATGGCAACAAACAAAAAAAGCATGTTATAATAAATATGGAGATGATAATATGAATTGTATTTTTTGTAAAATTATTCATGGAGAAATTCCTTCTTATACAATTTATGAAGATGATGTTGTAAAATGTTTTTTAGATGTAAATCCAGATAGTAATGGTCACACATTAATCATACCTAAAAAACATACGCTTGATTTAACAACGATTGATGAACAAACATATTTACACATTTATCAAGTTGCATTAATGCTTAAAAAAAGATTAGAAGAAAGACTTCATATCGATGGTCTTACTCTAATTCAAAATAATGGAGATGTTCAAGAAGTAAAACACTTTCATCTTCATTTAAAACCTTATTACAAAGAAAAACAAGAACCAATTGCTTTAGAAGAAATGTATGAAAAATTAAAATAAACAACGAATTATTCGTTGTTTATTTCTTTTTCCAAACATTCATTAATTTCTTCTACAGAAAAACCTTTTTGATATAATTTATTTTTTACTTGATATAATAATTCTTTTCCTTGATATTTTTTCTTTGCTTTTAATAAAGTTTTCATAAATTCTTTTTGTAAAATTTCTGTTTCATTCATCCACTTTACTTCTTGTAAAGCACTATGAATTTCTTCATAAGAAAAACCCAACTTTAAAAATTCTGATATTATTTTTTGTTTTAAATGCTGATTAGAATAATGATGATTCTGTTCTATCTTTTTCATAAGCATTTTTTTTAATTTTTGATTCATTTCTTCTAAATCAATCACAGTTAGTGCATCTTTAATCATTCCATAAGAAATGCCTTCCTCTTTTAAATCATTTTCTATCTTTCCTATTCCATCTTTAGAAAGTCTTGCTTTATCAGAAGCATATGCTTTCGCATAATATAAATCATTCAAAAGTCCTACATTTTCTAATTTACAAATTAAATTTTCTTCATTTTGTTTTGATAATTGAAACTTTTCTAACCAATGTTTATATGATTTTTTACTCATCATTTTCGTTGTAAGTTTTTTTACACTTTTATAATAGATATCAGAAATTTTTGTTTCTTTTAGTAACGATTCTAAAATATTTTCGTCAATTTCTTTTCGATATAATAAATGATATTTAATCATAACATCATCATAAGTTGTAATCACATCTTTATTTTGTAAAATTAACTGGTATTTACTATCTCCTACTTTTTTTATTTTTTCTATTTTCATGTGATCACCTCTTTTATATTATAGCAAACAAATGTTTGATAAACAACAAAAAAAGCACATTGTGCTTTATTTGTTTTCATTTGTATCTTCATCTAAGGCAGAGTCTTTATCAATATGAATTAAGTTTTTTGAAACTTCTTCTAAAGCTCTTCCGATGTTTTTTTTAGATACATATTCATTTTCTTTCATTTGATAAAAATTAGTTTCATCCATTTCATGCGCTCTTTTTGCTACAATATTCACAAGTAAATATTTAGAGCCAACTTGATTTAATAATTTATCAATTGACGGATATATCATATCTACCCCTCCTAATTTGATTGTAACAACTTCTTTTTTATGTTTCAAGCAAATTACATTTTTTTTACATTTATTTACAATTACTTTTTAAATACAACACTATTTCTCTCATAATAATTTAATTTCTTATATAAATTTTGAGCTGCTACTCTATTTTTTCCACTCGTAAATGTAATATATGAAATATGATACTGTTCTTTCAATTTTTCAACGGTTTCTAACAATTTTGTTGCAATATTTCTACGACGATACTTTTCATCTACACATACATACATTAAATAAAAATAATACTCTTGTTTATAAAAATCATATAATTTTTGAATCCATATATGCCCTACTACTTTATTTTCCATTTTGGCAATTAAAATCATATTTTCATTCCAATTGATATCATGAAATGATGGTGTTTTTTCAATATTAACTTCCGGAAAGCATCTTTTTATCAATAAAGTGGTTTCATAAATATCTTCTTCTTTTAAAAATTCAATCTTCATAAAGAACTCCCTATTTTATAATTTCATAAATAAGTGGTAATGGTTCTACCTTTTCTTCTGTAATTTCAAAACAAGCTAGATATTCTTCTTCTTTCTTTATTTTTTTATTTTCATATACTGTTAACAATAATTCACCAGCTTGAATAAAATCTCCTACTTTTTTATTTAAAACAACACCAACTTCATAATCAATCTGATCTTGTAAATTTTCTCTACCACCGCCAATTTCTTTTACTAAAGTACCTAATTTTTCAGCATATATTTTTTTAATATAACCACTAATTGGTGCATAAATTTCTCTTGCTTTTAAATGTTCATTCGAAAAATTTCTGCCACCTTGCATCTCGATAAATTCTAATAACTTATGAAATCCAGCTTTAGTATCAAGTTGTTTTACTACTTCTTCATGGGCTTGGTTGATATCGATATTACGTCCTAGATGAACCATATATGTTGCTAAAGAAATGACTAATTCTTTGAAATCAGAATCACTTTTTTCACCTTTTAACAAAGCAATTGCTTCTTCTACTTCTAAACGATTTCCAATTGTATAGCCTAATGGTTGTTCCATATTAGTCAGTAAACAAACTACTTCTTTTTGATAATGTTTTCCTATTTCAATCATTGTTTTTGCTAATAATTTTGCATCTTCCAATGTTTTCATTAATGCTCCATTTCCCACTTTTACATCAATTACAATTTTATCAGCTCCAGATGCAATTTTTTTACTCATAATACTTGATGCAATTAAAGGAATACTTTCAGTAGTAGCAGTTACATCACGTAAAGCATAAATTTTTTTGTCAGCAGGACACAAGTTTCCTGTTTGACTCATAAGTGCTAATCCAATGGTATTTACTTCTTTCATAAATTGTGAAAATTCTAACTTTGTTTGAAAACCAGGAATAGATTCTAACTTATCAATCGTTCCTCCAGTGAATCCTAGACCTCTTCCACTCATTTTCGCACATTTCACTTTGGCACTTGCGACAAGTGGTAACACAGCAATGGTTGTTTTATCTCCAATACCACCTGTCGAATGTTTATCTACTTTTACACCTTCAATTGAACTTAAATCCAATTGATCACCACTCTTTATCATAATATCTGTCAAATCTAAAATTTCTTCTTGTGTCATACCATTTAATACAATTGCCATTAATAAGGAACTCATTTGATAATCAGGAATCTGCTCATTTACATACCCCATAACAGCATATGTTAATTCTTCTTTTGTAAGTCTCTCTTTATTCTTCTTTTTTTCGATTATATTTATCATATTCATATTATCACCAACTTTATTATATAATAAACAATAACAAAAGTACAATTTTTTTAAAATAGTATAAATACACTTGAAATTAACCAATTGTTAATATATAATAAGATTATGGGCGGTGACGTTATGAAAAAATTAAAATTAATGCGTTTAAAATATAAACTTAATTATCAAAAAATGGCTAATCTCGTAGGAATCAGTCGTCCCTTTTATTGGCAAATTGAAAATGATGACAGAAGATTAAGTTATGAAATGGCAGTAAAAATTGCTCGTGTATTTCATACAACCCCTGATGAAATATTTTATGATGATATGGTAGAAAAAATAAATAAAAACTAGTAAATCATGTTTACTAGTTTTTATTTTAATTCTTTTCTTAATAAAACTTCCATTTGTTTTGTTGCTCTAGCAGGATCTTTTACTAAATAATTATAAAGACGTTTATGTCTTTTTATATGGTCTAATATATCCGCATCTAATAATGTAATTCTTCTAGTATATGGTGTTGGTATTTCATGAATCATAAAATGTTCTCTTCCTAATAAATAGTTGGCGTCAACATCTAAGACATCTGATAACAAAATTAAGTTATCTATGGTTGGAGTTCTTGTTCCTAATTCATAACCACAAATCGATACTTTTGTTACTCCAATCATTTTTCCCAACTCTTCTTGAGTTAACCCTTTTTTCATTCTTGCCTCTTTCAATCTTTCACCTATAAACATTTTATACTTCCTTTCACCCCTTGTTATCTTCTTGTTAAATATTATAAATTTTATCATTTTGAAAAGAAATAAAATTAACTTTTGAGTAACACAAAAAAAGAGGAATTATTTTTCCTCTTGGCTTCTTTTACTAGATAAAAATGTAACTTTATCCGCTACAATTTCTACTACATTTCTTTTATAATCTTCATCAAATTGAATCGTTCTAGATTGAATATGACCTTTAATTCCAAGTAAATCTCCTTTCTTCACATAAGTAATTGTTTTTTCAGCTACTCCTTCCCATAAAGTGCAATGAATAAAATCGGCATCATATTCACCATTTGCATTCTTATAACTACGAGGAACAGCAACTGTAATATTTGTTACCTTCTTTCCATTTTCTGTCTTTCTTAGCTCCGGTTCATGAACTAATCTTCCTACAATTACAGCTTGATTTAACATATTTTTCTCTCCTTTCATGTCCACTATAACCAAATAAAAAAAGAAATACAAATCACTTATTTTGTATTTCTTTCGGTTTTATAGAACCATTTTTTTATTTTTATATGCATATTTTTGTATTCATCATACTAAATATTCATATATTATAAAATTAATTACCTTTTCTTTTTTTTGTTAATCGTTTTAAAGTTTCTTGATTTTCCTTTGATGATTGATAAATATCTACTTTTGCTGTATAAAAATTCATTAATTGCTCATAGAAATAATCAACATCTACAACTGATTTTAGTCCTAATTGACTAAGTGGTTTTATAGTGTCTTTTAAAGCATAATATTCTGGAAATGGATTTTCCTTCATTTGTTCATATGATGCAACTGGAAAACACATTGTATTATGATCTAATAAATAAACATACAAACTATCTGGATCTGTACGATATCCATATAACATAGTACCAATTTCCTGTTGTTCATTAAATCCTACTAATTTGTGACGATAAGATAAGATATATTTTGTTTTTTGTAAATAGTCATCTATATACATATTTCTTTGTTCATCGTCAGCAATTAAATCACAATAGCGTTGATTCACATCTTCAAACACAACATTAGAATGTGTTTGAAATACAACCACATGTTTTAAAATTTCTTTTACTTTTTGAAGATATTCAACATATTTTCTTTCAATATCATTAATAAAATCATATTGTGAAAAATATAAATTCATATATTTTAGTACATTAGAAGTTTGTTTGTTTAAATCTAATTTGTTTAAACGATCCATTTGTATTTCGTTTGCTAATACAAAACTTTGATGTGTTACATCATAATAAACTTCGTTTTGATGATCTACTGGTATAATAAATACTAAATCATTTGAATCATCATTTAAATATCCAGTATATACCGTTTTTTTAGCTTCTCTCATCATTTCTAAATTAATATAATTTTTATTACCTAAAAAAATAGCAAGTAACCCTTCTTTAATTCCACTTTTTTTATTACTCATTGTTATCCCTTCCTTTTGTTAAAGTCTCTTCCATACCCCACCATGCTAGAAGTGTACATTTTTTACGACTTGGTTGTTTTCCGATATCATCAAAAACAACTGCATTTTCTAAAATGTCACTCTTATATTCTTTTCCATCTATCATATTTTTAAAATTCTTTATGATATCTTTTGCCTCTTCTTTTGTATGTCCTAATAAGGTTTCTATCATAATAGAAGTAGATGCTGTACATACTGCACATGCCTCCCCAGCAAAGCGAATATCTTCTATTTTTCCATCTTGAATTTTAGTTTTTAAATATACTTCATCAATACATGATTCATTATTTTGATGGTTCATAATATATCCAACTTCATCTTTAAAACCTTTATTTTTAGGATTTCGATAATGACTCATCATAATATTTCGTTTTTCTTTTCCATCCATAATTTTCCTCCTTAAAAGAAAAAGAATGAACTTAGACGCTCATTAACTCTTGTTCTTTTTCTTTTAATTTTGCTTCTACTACTTTATTATATTGATTAATTAAATCTTGAACTTCATTTTGACCACCTTTGATGTCATCTTCAGTGATATCAAGTCTTTTAATTTCATTATTGGCATCTTGTCTAATGTTACGAAGAGCAATTTTTCCTTCTTCAGCAATTTCACGTACTTGTTTTACATATTCTTTTCTTGTTTCTTCTGTTAATGGAGGAATATTTAAAATAATTGTTTCTCCATTATTATTTGGTGTTAAACCAATATTTGCTTCAAAAATTCCTTTTTCTATTGCACCTAAACATGATTTATCAAAAGGTTTAATTGATAATTGTCTTGCTTCTGGAATAGAAATTTGTGCTAATTGGTTTAATGGGGTTGGTACTCCATAATAAAGAACTTCTACTTTATTTAAAATTGCTGGATTGGCACGTCCTGCTCTTACATTTGTGAATTTTTTCTCCATTGCTTCAATAGAGTGTTTCATTTTATTTTCTGCTTCTTCTAAAATTTTATCTATATCCATAACATCCTCCATAAAATCATTATAACAAGCCATATTTAGAAAGTAAATAGAAAGCAACTATTTTTATAGTTTAATATATGTGTTTTGTATATAAAATATGTTTCAACAGGAATATTTCTATTTTTCTTTTCAATATCTGGTTTTTGTGCTAAAATGAGCATGGTAATAGTAAGGAGTATGAAATATGAAAAAAGGATTTGATAATGACTTATATTTAAAAGTACAAAGTAAAAAAATTAAAGAAAGATTAAAAAAATTTGATAACAAATTGTATTTGGAATTTGGAGGAAAACTATTTGATGATTATCATGCAATGAGAGTACTACCTGGTTTTCAAGAAGATTCTAAAATTAGAATGTTATTAGAATTAAAAGACATTTGTGAAATTGTATTTTGTATTAATGCCGGTGATATTGAAAGAAATAAAATACGTGCTGATTATGGTATTACATATGATATGGATGTCTTAAGATTAATTGATAAGATTAAAGCATTAGGATTACAAGTAAATAGTGTTGTTATTACTTTATATAAAGGGCAACCAAGAGCAGAATCATTTAAAAAGAAATTAGAAGCCCGTGGGATGAAAGCTTATATTCATACCCCAACGAAAGGTTATCCAACCGATGTAGAAACGATTGTTTCAGAAGAAGGATATGGAAAAAACCCATATATTGAAACAACAAAGCCACTTGTTGTTATGACTGCTCCAGGTCCTTGCAGTGGTAAACTAGCAACTTGTCTATCACAACTATATCATGAATACAAACGTGGTGTTCAAGCTGGATATGCAAAGTTTGAAACTTTTCCTGTTTGGGACTTGCCATTAAAGCATCCTGTTAATATTGCATATGAAGCAGCTACAGCTGACTTAAAAGACGTTAATATGATTGATTATTTTCATTTAGAAAAATATGGAATTAGTTCTGTCAATTATAATCGTGATTTAGAAGTATTTCCAGTATTAAAAGATATTTTATATAAAATTACAGGTGAAGAAATTTACTCTTCCCCTACTGATATGGGAGTAAATACCATTGGTAAATGTATTACTGATGATGAAGTCATAAGACAAGCTTCCAAAGATGAAATTATTAGACGTTATTATCAAGCATTATGTGACTTTAAAACAGGAAATGGAGATATGGAAACAGCAGAACGTATTAAAGTATTAATGAATGAACTAGATTTAACAGAAGATGATCGTAAAGTGGTTGCTGTTGCTCTTAAAAAAGCAGAAAAAGAAAAAAGACATGTCATTAGTCTGCAACTTCCAAATGGGAAAATTATTACTGGTAAACAAACAGAATTATTAAATCCTGCTAGTAGCTTACTAATTAATGCTATGAAAGAATTAACTCATATCCCTGATGAAATTGATTTACTATCTCCTAGTGTATTAGAACCAATTCAAAAATTTAAATCCAAAGATATTGACCATGCTACATTAAACTTACAGGAAGTTATTATCGCCCTTAGTATTTGTAGTGTCACAAATCCAATTATTGCAAAGGCATTTAAAAATCTGAAAAAATTAGCTGGTTGTGAAGCTCACGCTAGTTACATCGTAACAAATGGGGATAAAAATGAATTTCGTAATCTAAAAATCAATCTAACAACAGAGCCACAATTTTATTCTAATGATTTATTTGAAATTGAATAAAGATACGTATTTTCGTATCTTTTTTTTATTCTTTTCCATACTATAAATGGTGATAATATGAAAATTAGATTAGGGTATGTAGGAACCCCGATTACCATTCCAAACATCACTTACTCAAGTACAGTTACTTACACCAATTATGTAAAATTAGGCCCAGAACAAGGATTACATAAACTAAATCAAACCATTTTGTCAAACTTTGAACATTTAAAACAAGTTTTAAATTATAATATGCAAAATCAGATTACATTTTATCGTTTAAGTCAAAACTTAATTCCCCTAGCCACGAAAGAAGAAGTCGTTTTTGATTTTCCTAAGTTATATCAGCAACAATTTCAAGAGATAGGTCAAATCATAAAAGAGAATCAACTACGAGTTGATTCTCACCCTGATCAATTTTGTGTTTTAAATAGTACAAAAAAAGAAGTAGTACAAAATAGTATTAAAATTTTACAATTTCATTATCAATTATTTACTAGTATGAATCTATCTCCACATATGATTATACATATTGGTAGTAATACTTTTGGTAAAAAACAATCTCTAACACGTTTTAAAAAGCAATTTCAAAAATTACCACCACATTTACAAAAAAGCATTTATTTAGAAAATGATGATAAAGTATTTAATATTGTAGATACTTTAACACTATGTGAAGAATTAAATATTCCGTTTGTCTTAGATTATCATCATTATCTTTGTAATCATGATATAAAAAACTTAGAAACTTATTTGCCACGAATTTTAAAAACATGGAGTCATACAAACCTTCCTCCGAAAATGCATTTTTCATCGCCTAAAAGTAAAAAAGAATTCCGAAGCCATAGTGAATATTTAGATATTAAAGAATTTATTCATTTTTTAAATCTTTTGAAACCTCACGCTACTAATATCGATATCATGTTAGAGTGTAAGGCCAAGGATGATGCTTTGTTTCGGTTAATGAGACAATTAAAATTTTATACAAATTACCAATTTATAAACAATAGTACCTTTCTTATCAATTAAAATAGTACACCAGCAGGTGTACTATTTGTCGTTTTCTTTTACAAATCTAGAAAAGCTTTTAAATTCACTTTCATCATCTAATTTTGTTTTTGCTAAAGATTCTACCAATTTCTTTTGATCACGAGATAATTTTTTTGGAATTACCACATTTAATAATACATACATATCTCCAACATGAGATGAATTTGTATCTTTAATTCCCTTTCCTTTTAAACGATGTTTATCATTGGTATTACTTCCCGCTGGAATTGTTAAAACAACATTACCATAAATAGTTGGTATTTCTTTTTTACAGCCTAACATTGCTTCTGTTACTGTAATTGGTACCTTTAAATAAATATCATTATGATCACGAATAAATAGTTTATGTTCTGCAACTTTAAATTCTAAATAAACATCTCCATTTGGCCCTCCATTGGAACCTGCTTCTCCTTTTCCAGGAATACGTAATTGATCATTTGTATTTACTCCCGCAGGAATTTTTACTTCTAATTCTTTTTTAGCTTTTATTTTTCCTAATCCATGACACTTTTTACAAGTAGTTTCAAAAGTAGTTCCATCTCCATCACAATGAGGACAACTTGTTTTACTCATAAACGTTCCAAATAATGTACGTTGTTCTTGTGTTACAAAACCACTCCCATGACAATATTCACATGTTTTTTTACCATGGCCACCATCTCCGTGACATTCACTACACACATCATATACTTCTAACTTAATATCTTTTTTACATCCAAAAACAGCTTCTTCAAAGGTTAAATCAACATGAATTAAACGATCTCTTCCTTTCGTTGGTCTCGTTTTAGAACGACTGTTTCCACCACCAAAATCAAAGTCAAAACCACTTCCAAAAATATCAGAAAAAATATCGCTAAAATCAAAACCAGAAAAATCATATCCACCTTGACCATTTCCTGCTGCTCCTTGGAAAGCAGCATGACCATAACGATCATATTGTGCACGTTTATCTTTATCACTTAAAACAGCATATGCTTCTTGTGCCTCTTTAAACTTTTCTGCGGCATCCGGTTCTTTAGAAACATCAGGATGATATTTCTTAGCTAATTTACGAAAAGCACTTTTAATTTCAGAATCACTTGCAGTTTTAGATACTCCAAGTACCTCATAATAATCTCTTTTTTCCATACTGCATCACTTCCCTACCATTTAATTCTTGATATTCTTCGATGAAATCTTCAAACATGCGAAGTGCACTTACCATAGTATCTTTACTAAGTACATCTACTCCAGCAATTTTTAAAGTATCAATTGGATCATGCTTACTACCATCTTTCAAAAATGAAATATAATTATCTACCGCATGTTCTTTTCCATCTAAAATATCTGTTACAATTTGACAGGCACTAGCAAGTCCTGTTGCATATTTATAAACATAAAACGGAGTATAAAAGTGAGAAATTCTCTCCCATTCAAATTGAATATCATCATCTACTTTTACAACTGGTTCATGATATTTTTTAACTAATTCTAAATAAATATGAGAAATCATTTCACTGGTTAGAACTTCTCCCTCTTCTCTTTTCTCGTGAATTTGTTTTTCAAACTCAGCAAACATAACCTGACGATAAATAGTTGCTTTAAACATATCCATTAGATGCGCTAAAATACTTCTTTTTAAATTTTTATCATCAGTTGTTTTTAATAAGTACTTTGCAAGTAATAATTCATTTACAGTACTAGCCACTTCTGCAACAAAAATGGAATAATCACCTGTTTCATATGGATTATTTTCTCTTGTATAATAACTATGCATAGAATGACCAAGTTCATGAGCTAATGTCGATACATCTTCTAATGTTCCCATATAATTTAATAATACATATGGTGGAGTATCATAACTTCCCCCAGAATATGCTCCACTTGCTTTTCCTTGGTTTGGATATACATCAATCCAATGATTATCAAAAGCATCTTGTAAACGTCTTTTATAATCATCTCCTAAAACACTCATGGCATCCATCACTAATTGTTTTGCTTCTTCAAACGTATATTCACGAGTTGGAGTTTTTACTAAATCAACATATAAATCATAAATGTGAATTTCATCTAACCCCAATTCTTTTTTCTTCAAATCAAAATACTTCATTAAAATAGGAAGGCCATCATTTACAGACTGTATTAAATTATCATATGCCTCTTTTGGCATCTTATCAGGAAACAAATAAGATTCAATACTACTTTGATATCCACGTACTTTAGCATCAATGCAAGAATAATCAATCATACCAGCTAATGTTGTTGCAAACGTATTTGTAAATTGACGATATGTTTCATATACCTTTTCAAATACACGTTTACGAAATGCTCTATTTTTAGATCTTAAATAATAAATAAAGTTAGTATCAGTTAATTCTACTTCATTTCCTTCATCATTTAACACAGTTCCTAAATTTAAATCAGAATTTGATAAAATATCATATAAATTAGAAGGAACTTGAAATACTTGACTATATTCTGATAATATTTTCTCTTCTTTTTCATCTAAAACATAAAGTTTATAACGAAATATTTCTTTTAAACTACGTTCAAATTCTTTTAACTTTGGTTCTTCATTCATAAATTCTTCTATTTTAGAATATTGATATTTCATCAACGTAGGAACAATATAAGCACTATTTGTTGCCGCTACTGAATAAACTTGGTCTAAATCTCCAGTCATTTTTAAATAACTATTATTTCTTTTATCTTCATCACTTTTAGAATTTGAATAAGTATTTAATCTACTCAGTGTACGACTTACTTCTTGATCTAATTTCAATAATTGATATAAATTAGTAGCACTATCCATAAAAGTTCCTTGATATGTCTCATATTGTTTTATTTTTTCTTTTACTTCACTTAAAGTTTGATACCACTCTTCATCATCTTTAAAAACAATACTTAAATCCCATAAATATTCTTGATCAATCTCACTACGGTTTTTGATTGTTTTATCCATAAATTTCTCCTTTTATATTTGTTATGCTATGATTTAGAAAAAATATTCATATACAAAGTGAGAAGTCCTACCAATGGTAGCACTTCTACTTTTATTATTTTTCTTCGTATTCAGCATCTTTTACATTGCTATCTTTATTTTCTTCTTTTGTTTCTGCAGATTGTTGTTGTTGTGCTTTTGCTGCTTCTTCATAAACTTTCGTAGCAAGTTTCATCATCGTTTCATTTAATGCTTCTTTTTTCTTTTTAATATCTTCTAAATCTCCTTTTTCAAGAGCTTTTTTAAGTTCATCTTTTTGTTTTTCAGCTGTTTCTTTTTCTTTCTTATCAACTTTATCACCAAGTTCTTTTAATGAACTTTCTGTTTGGAAAATTGCTTGTTCAGCTTCATTTTTAAGATCAGCTTCTTCTTTTCTTTTTGCGTCAGCTTCTTTATTTTCTTCAGCTTCTTTTCTCATTCTTTCAATTTCTTCATCACTTAAATTAGTAGATGCAGTAATTGTAATAGATTGTTCTTTTCCAGTTCCTAAATCTTTTGCTTTTACATTAACAATACCATTCGCATCAATATCAAATGTAACTTCAATTTGTGGTACTCCACGAGGTGCTGCAGGAATATTTGTAAGTTGGAAATTACCAAGTGTCTTATTATCTGCAGCCATTGGTCTTTCACCTTGTAAAATGTGAATATCTACAGCAGGTTGATTATCTGCAGCAGTTGAGAATACTTGACTTTTACTTGTTGGAATCGTTGTATTTCTTGGAATTAATACTGTACATACTCCTCCAAGTGTTTCAATACCAAGTGAAAGTGGTGTAACATCTAATAAAACGATATCATCTACTTCTCCTGTTAACACTCCACCTTGAATAGCAGCTCCCATTGCTACAACTTCATCTGGGTTTACTCCTTTAGAAGGTTCTTTTCCAAGTTCATTTTTTACTAATTCTTGTACCATAGGAATACGAGTAGAACCACCAACTAATAATACTTTATCAATATCACTAGCACTTAAGTTTGCATCTTTTAACGCTTTTCTAACTGGTTCTTTTGTAGATTCAACTAAATCACGAACTAAATCTTCGAATTTTGCTCTTGTTAAAGAAAGTTCTAAATGAAGTGGTCCATCTTCACCTTGAGATAAGAATGGTAAAGAAATTTGAGTTGTACTCATTCCTGATAAATCTTTCTTTGCTTTTTCAGCTGCGTCTTTTAAACGTTGCATAGCCATCTTATCTTTTGTAAGATCAACACCATTTTCTTTCTTAAATTCAGATACTAAATAATCAACGATTTTCTTATCAAAATCATCACCACCTAAATGGTTATTTCCACTTGTTGATTTTACTTCAAATACACCATCACCAAGTTCTAGAATAGAAACATCAAATGTTCCTCCACCTAAGTCATAAACTAAAATTTGTTCTGTTTTATCTTGTTTATCTAATCCATAAGCAAGTGCTGCTGCAGTAGGTTCATTAATAATTCTTTCTACTTCTAAGCCAGCAATTTTACCAGCATTCTTCGTTGCTTGTCTTTGCGCATCATTAAAATATGCAGGTACTGTAATAACAGCTTTATTTACAGTTTCACCAAGATAAGCTTCTGCTGTTTTCTTTAAATCACTTAAAATCATAGCACTAATTTCTTCTGGAGTATAATCCTTACCATTAACGTGAACTTTTTCACTTGTTCCCATTAAACGTTTTACACTAGATACTGTATCTTTATTTGTAACAACTTGACGTTTTGCAGCATCTCCTACAATAATTTCACCTTTTTTAAATGCGACAACAGATGGTGTTGTACGATTTCCTTCTGGATTAGCAATAACTTTTGCTTCTCCTCCTTCATATACACAAACACAACTATTTGTTGTACCTAAATCAATTCCTATTGTTTTACTCATAATTATCACCTTTCCTTTATTTATTCACTAACTTTTACCATACTTGGACGAATTACTTTATCCTTGTATATATATCCTTTTTGTAATACTTCAATCACCATACCTGGCTCCACTCCATCTTTTGGTTCTGTTAATACAGCTTGATGGAAATTTGCATCAAATTCTTTTCCCATAGCTTCAATTTCTTTTACTTCATATTTTTCTAGCATATGAACTAAATTACAATAAATCATTTTGAAGCCTGCTAAAAATTTTGATACTTCATCATCTAAATTATCATCATCCATTTCAATGGCTCTTTCAAAAGAATCAACAATTGGTAGCATTTCTTTTACCATATCTTCACTTGCATATTTCATCATACGTGCTACTTCTTCATCTTTTCTTTTTCGATAATTAATCGCTTCGGCTTTTTCGCGCATTGCTTTATCTTCAGCCTCTTTTAATGAAGTTTCTAACTTTTTCATATGTTCTTCTAAATCATGAACAATTTTATTTTCATGACCACGTTTTTCATGATGTGGTTTTGGTTCTTCATGAGAACCATGTTCATGATGTGGATGCTTTGGTCCATGTTCATGTCGTGGATGTTCATGATGCTCTTCATGAGGGCCATGTTCATGATGTGGATGATCATGATGTGGTTTTGGTTCTTCATGACGAGGATGTTTTAATTCTTCATTTTTATTTTCTTCCTTCACAAAAATCACTCTCCTATATGCTTTTTAATAAAATCTAACAAACTAATCACACGATCATATTCCATTCTTTTCGGTCCAATCAGAGCAATTGTTCCTTCTTCACCATCATCTGTTTCATAGTTCGTTTTTATAATTGTTACATTTTGATCAAATTCATTTTCACTACCTATATATATATTGATACCATCTTCATCATTTTTTTCAATATTTCTGATTAAATCTTTATCTTCAAATTTTGATAAAATTTGTTGGATTTTTTCAGTATCATCTGAAAATTCTGGAAGTGAAATAAATTTGCTAGCTCCAGCCATTTGCATTTTAGATTCTTGTGCAAAATCAGCAAATGCATTATAAAACGCATTATATAAAGCTTCATGTTGTTTTACATATCTACCGATAATTGGTTTTACTTCAAACTCTAACTTTGCTGATACTTCATCAATTGGTGTTCCAATAATTAATTTGTTAATTAACTCAACAGTTTTCATTACTTCTTCTTTTGATATTGTCTCAGGAAGTATCATATTTTTATGTTCTACATGTCCTTTATCAGTAATTACAATTGCCAGTAATTTTGTAGGATCAAGTGGGACAACTTCTACTTTACTAACACGATTTTCTTTGGAAGATTTTCCCAAAATAATTGCCGTATAATTCGTAAGTTCTGAAACAATTTCCATCGATTCTTTAATTGCATCACTTAATACTAATGAATGATTCTTAAAAATTTGTTGTAATTTTAATACATCATCACCAGATAATTCTTTAGGTTCCATAATATGATCTACATAATAACGATACCCTTTTTCAGATGGAATTCTTCCACTAGAAGTATGTGTTTTTTCTAATAAACCTAATTCTTCTAAATAACCCATTTCATTTCGAATTGTTGCACTAGAACAATTTAAATTTTTACATAATGATTTAGAAGAAATTGGATTTGCTGTTTTAATATAATCTTCTACAATTAATTTTAATAGTTGAGATTGCCTTGAAGTCAACATACGATCACCTTCTTTAACACTCTTTATTATATGTTTCTTTTTTCAAATTAGCACTCTATTTCTTAAGTGCTATCACCAGTATAGCACCCTCTTTTAGCATTGTCAATAGTTGAGTGCTAAAAATATTTTTTTGACAAAAAAACCGCTTCCGCGATTTTTATCATACTATCAAATTTCTTTCATCTTTTATTTTAACAAGAACCATTCACTAATTGATATTCAACATATTCAGCCGTTTCTCTCATTTTATTTCCAATCAAAAGTGGGGCTAAACAAGATCTGGTTTGAGATTTGGATTTTGATTCATAGAGATTATTATATGCTGTAACAATATCATCTGTATTGATATTACCTTTTTTTAATTTTAAAGTTCCAGAAGAAGTAATTCCAAAGACTTCACTTAAACTGCTACTCATATATGTTATATATTGATTTGGAAGATAAATTGATTTTAATGGTGTTGTGTCATTTGCATAATATAAAGAATAATCTCCTAACAAAGTCATATGTTTTAAATTACTTAAATCTATTTCTGGATATATTCCATTTACATAAAAAGCACGAGTTGAAATAATCTCAATCGTGGATGGTAATGAAAGCGAAGTAACTGGACTATGACAATAATCCCATCTACTTCTACCACAAGTGATAAATGCTTCATCTCTAATCTGTTGCACTGTTTTTCCGTTAATTTTTTCTGGAATTACTACATCAGTTGAACAATTTGTATTTTCAAAATGATAGCCTGTAATAGCAAACGAATTAGCAGGTATTGTAACTGATATAACCCCTGCATCTATTAAATCTTTTATTTTCTCCATTCCATATTGTTGATATTCTATAATAATCACTTGTTTCAGTGTTATTCCACCAACCACTTGATTATTACACATTTTATCTGCTTCATCCGGAGAATAACCTACATTTCCAAAAAATACAATGCACTTATCTTTGTAAATAGTAATTTCTTCTTCTTTTAATACTCCTGGGGCTTCTGCTGTTACAAAACACGATGTATCAGTTGTCTCTACTGGTATCACACAATCTTCTTTTGTTTTAACGCTATCATCTACTGTAACTTTTTTATCATCATAATTTTTTACTGCACAAAATTGTCCACTCCATATAGCAATTGCTGTTTTCCCATCACTTGTAATTTTTAATTGTCCACTTTTTGGTTTACTTCCTTTATATTGCAATTTTGTATCCGTTGTTAAATCACTAATTACTAAATCTTCTACATCTCCTGTTGTTGTCATTACTTGTTCTGCTTGGTAATTTTCTCCTGCTTTAATAATTCCACTCGCAGTATCAATAAAAGCATTTTTCTTTGCTTTTGTAATTGTTCCCATGATAAGTGGGGTTGCAATTAAAGCAATAACTGCTAGTATTACAATAACTGCTAAAAGTTCAATTAATGTAAATCCTTTACTTTTCATATTATCTAACTCCTCTACTATCTAAATTTTAACATATTCCAATCACCGTGAAAAGTTGTTTTCTTTTCCTTTACATCATATTGATATGTTTTTACTTTTTTATAATTAAAAAACACCCAGCATATGCTGGATGTAAAATTTAAATCATTGAATGACTTGTACTTCTCCTAATCCACTTAAATAGTTCTACAACAAATAATGGAGAAATAGATAAGCCAAATACGATGAGCCACTCTTTCAAATTTAAAGGTGATAGTGAGAAAAAGTTACTAATAAATGGGATACAAGTAATTGGAATTAATAACGTTGCAGATATTGCCATGGCAATATATAAATATTTATTCTTTTCGTGTTTTTTGGAAAAAACAGAAACAATGTTAGAGTGTTGATTTAATGAATGAACAATTTGTGATAAGCAAAGAACTAAAAATGTCATAGTAATTGCTTGTTTGTAATCAATCATACTACCAATACCATATGCAATGAAAGAAATGAATGCAATATAAATTCCATAGAACATAATTCTTGCAACCATACCTTTTTCAAATAAGCTACCACTTTTAATCGGTTTATGTTTCATCGTCCTATCATCTTCTGGATCTACTCCTAATGCCAAAGCAGGAAGTGTATCAGTAATTAAATTGACAAATAAAATATGAATAGCTAGAATTGGTGTTTCTAAATTCATAACCATAGCTAGAAAAATAATTAATACTTCTGAAATGTTTCCTGCTAAAAGAAATTGAATTACTTTTTGAATATTAAAATATACTCGTCTTCCTTCTCTAATAGCATGTTCTATTGTTGTGAAATTATCATCTAATAAAATCATATCAGCAGCTTGTTTTGCAACATCAGTACCTTGAATTCCCATAGCAACTCCAATATCAGCGGCTTTTAATGCTGGAGAGTCATTTACTCCATCACCAGTCATTGCTACTACTTCTTTATTTTTTTGTAATGCTTTTACAATACGAAGTTTATCTTCTGGTGTTACTCTAGCAAAAATACTTATATGATCAATCTTTTCTTCTAACGTTTCTTCTTTCATTTGATGGAGTTCATCACCTGTTACTACATAATCTCCATCATGATATATATTTAAGTTTTTAGCAATTGCTGTAGCTGTTAGTTTATGGTCTCCAGTAATCATAATGACACGAATTCCTGCCTCATGACAAGCTGCAATTGCACTTTTTACTTCTTCTTTTGGAGGATCAATCATACCACTCATTCCCATAAAAGTAAGACGCATTTCTACATCTTCATCTTCATTTTTAGGAAGCTCTGTAATTGTTCTTTTTGCATAGCCTAATAATCGTAATGCTTCGTTCGATAATTTTTCACAAGTTTTAATAATTTGTTCTTTTTCTTGATAAGTGATTGGTTTTTCATTTCCATCCACTAAAATATGAGTACAAAGTTCTAACATTTCTTCAACAGTGCCTTTTGTATAACAAGTATATGATTCATCATTTTGAACAACAACTGTCATGCGTTTACGAATAGAATCAAATGGTTGTTCATGCAAAATAGGCATGTCTTTTTTCATTTGTTCAGTATCGAAATGATATTTTTGAGCAAATTCTAACAAAGCTCCTTCAGTTGGATCTCCTGTTGTCTTACCATTTTCATATGTTGCATGATTACATAATACCATACAATTAAAAATGTCTGCTGGTATATTATTTGAAATTTCATGAATTTCATTCATAATTTCATCATAACATAATAATTTTGTAATTGTCATTTTATTTTCTGTAAGAGTTCCTGTTTTATCTGTACAAATTACACTAGCATTTCCTAACGTTTCTACGGCTGGAAGTTTTTTGACTAAGGCATTTTTCTTTGTCATTCTTTCTACTCCAAGAGCCATTACAATTGTTGCCGTTGCAGGCAATCCTTCAGGAATTACCGAAATTGCAAGTGAAATAGAAATCATCAAAAGCGAAATGATATCTTTCCCATAGAAAAGTCCTATGATAAAAATCAAAATACTAATAACAATTCCTACAATGCTAAGCGTTGTTCCTACTTTATTTAATTTCTTTTTTAGAGGTGTTTCTAAATCATCTTCACTGTCTAACATACGAGCAATTTTTCCTACTTCTGTATTCATTCCAATTGCAGTCACAACTCCAATTCCACTTCCATACGTTACAATTGTAGAAGAATATGCCATATTACTACGATCTGCTAATGGTGTATTTTCAGCAAGTGTCACTGTAGCATCTTTTTGTACTGGTACACTTTCTCCTGTCAATGATGATTCATCAATCATTAATTGATGTTCTTCCATTAAACGAATATCTGCAGGAACAATACTACCATCTTCCAAGTAAACAATATCTCCTACTACTAACTCAGAAACGGGAACTTTTTTTCTATCACCATCTCGTAATACATATGCATATGGAGCATTCATTTTATTTAATGCAGCAATTGCGTCAGCTGCCTTCTTTTCTTGAATCATACTTACAATCATATTAATACAAATAATAATTAAAATAACAATACCCTCTAATGTTTCTCCTAAGAAAAAAGATAAAATAGATGCAATCAATAAAATAATAATCATCTTATCTGTCAATTGCTCAATCATCATGTCAAATAATGTCATTGTTTTTTTAGCTTTTAATTCATTTTTACCTTGTTGTTTTTGTCTTAATAAAACTTCATTAGTTTTAAGACCTTCATTACTTGTAATCAATTCTTCTAAAACAGTTTCAATATTTTTACAAAAAGCATTATGATTCATTTTACTCACCTATTTTTATTATATCAAAAAAGAGATAGATTTTCTATCTCTTAAAAATTTTATTCCCAGCTTGTTTCTATTTTTAACAAAAATATCATTTGCTTCATGCATTTTTGCCATTTTTTATGAATCCACTTTGCAATTTTTAATTATTTTATTTTTTGAAATAGTAACTGTCTTAACCATTCTAAAATAATACATAATATAAAAATTAAAAAAGCACATGCAAATACTTTTGCAATGATAATAATTCCTGTATAGATTTTTCCTTCAGTAAAACCTAGTACTGGATATAACCAAACTCTTGTATAAGGATTATCATGGATGAGATATACTCCTAACGTTAACTTTCCAACTTTATTAATCCATTTATTTTTAAATACAAATGTTCCAAACCAAAAGAAATACATTAAAGATCCTAATATTACCAATGGATTTCCATAAGATAAAAATGCTAAATTAATAGTTTCACCTAAAAATTTTGTAATTTCTCCACCATTCATTAAAAACTTACCAAAACAGCAAAATAAAAAGTTAATTAGAAAACAACAAATAAAACCAGATAAAAATAAAATTTGATTTTTCTTTTTTGAATTTGTTTTAAAAAAAGATAGATTTTGAACAGGATAATATCTAAAATATGCTCCTAATAAATACATAAATACAACACTCATAAAAGAATGTCCTTTATCAATATTAATAATCATTTGCATGCTAATACTTGGTAAGATTGAAAAAATAATAAAGCATAAAATTAATAACATTTGAAATTGTTTTTGTGTTAAGCATTTAATAAATTGATTGATAAATGGGCTAAAACAATATAAAAACAAATACATTTGAATAAACCAATAAGCACATGAATCAAGAGGAAAAAATCCTCTTATTATATCTTTTTTTTCAACTTGAATCACTTGCAATAACGATAAAGTTATTAAAATAATTACACGATAAAACCATGACGCATTATTTAAAGAAATTAGTTTATTTAATTTAAATTGACTTTTGCATTGATAATACCCTGTAACTAATAAATAAGAATTAACATGGACAACTAATATGGCTTCTAATAAGTATAATGCATATGTTAAAATGCCTGTTGCTTAGGTATCCACATTTCCGTGAAATAATATATGCCAAACTACAATCATAAACATAGATACAATTCGCATCAATTCATAATTAGAGTCTCTAACAAATAATTTTGTTTACTTTTTTTAGCCATGCTTCTACTCCTTTACAGAAGTTTTTTTATTTTCTAACCAACTAGTCCATATTTGTGTACCATATACACCTAGCACAACAAAAACAGGCAAATAATGTAATAAATATTTTGGACTAGCTTCCCACAACAATAAGAAAACTAATAATCCAAAAACCGCTAATAAAGCTACGTGACACTTATTCTTCTTATTTTTTAAATAAGAAAAAGATATCAATACAAACATCAAATATAAATAGATTGCCACTCCATCTTGAGTGATTACTAAATAATCATTATATTTTCCACCAGAATTATAGATATCTCGTGCTAAATTATGATTACGTACTGGATCAGCGCCTATTAATGCAGAACCATAATAATTTCCATCATTCCATGTAAACTGTAATTTGTCATATAAAAATTTAGGATAACCAATCATACCATGTTTCTTTAAACGTTTTCCAATTTCATCTATATTTTTTTGCATTCTTTTTTCTGGCTCAGTTTTAAATGTAAATGCATAATCATCTACATCATATGCACCAACAAATGAAACACCTGGTATGGTAGATTTTCTTTCTTTTAGTCCCATCATAATCCAATGTGTGTATGGAACTTTGTTTGGTGTATTTGAAACACCTTTTAATTCTTTAAAATATATATTTTGAAATCCAGTAAATAAAAGAGTACAAATTATAAAAGTACAAACAATACTACCTAACATTTGTCCAAACTGTTTCCAAGAAATTTTACGGAAATATAAATCCATAAAAATAGCAATCATCATAATTACACAAGTAAATTTTATTTTTGCTCCAAGAAATAATAAAATGCCAAATAGTACATAATACCAAATTCCTTGCTGCCATGTTAACTCTTTCTTTTTTAAATAACATGAATAAACATATAACATGCCAATTGGAATAAATAAGGCCAAAGTATCCGTATACAAAATTGGTACAAATGTAAAAAATGAATTTCCAAGAATCATCATAATAATACTAAAAATACCTGCTGTTTTTCCAAATAAATTGCGTACTGTTAACCAAGTTAAAATCATAGCAATATCTATTACAATGATATTTATGACAACAGATGCTCCCAATGTTGCTAAATAAGTTTGAGGAACTAAATGTGTCATATATAACAATTTAAAACAAACAGCCTGTAACACAAATAGAAAAACATTATTTGGGAATTGTTGCATATACCACCAAGCTACTTGATCCTGATTTCCTTGTGCAAAGTTCATAGCATTCTCAAAAACGATTTTCCAATCCCAACCCGGTTTTTCAAATAAATAATATCCAACAACTCCCTGAACTATAATAATAATTAAAAATAATATCAATACAATCATAAACTCTTGTTTTTTAGTAATATTGGATAGTTTTTTCTGCAATAAATACCAAATTCCAAATAAAATTCCACTTACTAAAATAGTTCCTAATAAAATTTGCCAAAATGCCAATTTGACTACAACACTACGATTATTAAAAATAGTACTTAGTATGATCATTCCAAATAAAGCCATCATAATGATACTTAATATTTTATAAAACCATGTAATTTGTTTTACTTCTACTATTTTTTTCTTTTTCATAACAACCTCCTACTGTTCTTGTAATATTTTTAACTGCCAATGATATTTATAAATATAATTTTCTTTCATTTCTTCTTTTACAATTTGATAAGAAATATTTTCATCATCTAAATTATAATAATAAGCAAAAAATTCTGGTACTGATAATTGTAATTTAATATTTTCCTGTTGTTTTAATTCGTTTAAATCTTTTTGAATTCCTTGAAAAGTATCAAAATCTTGGATTCTAGAGTTTAAATAGAAAGAAGCATTTATTACCATAATAACACCGGTTATGATTCCTAGTGTGCGAAGCATATATAATACCTTTTTATTTTTTAATGATATCATAAAACATAAAACACAAGATAACCATGGAAGCATATAAAGTTGTGGAACATATCTTGCCCACCAACTTTCCCCTATTAAAATACAAGATAATACAATACAAACAATCGGCAATACAAAATATTTCATTTTTTCTTTATTTTTACGATTTAATAAATAAAGTTCTATGATCAACAAAATCGTTCCCAGTATAAAAAAGCAAGCAGATAAAGGTCCAAAACCTGCAATACGAACATCAGGAATCAAAATTTCTTCTAATTCACTATCATATACATGAAGTGGATTTTTTAACTGTGGTTCCCCTTGACCATATATTACATTTTCTGTTTTAGAAAAGAAAGAAATAATAAACTTTTCTAATGAATTTTTCTGATTAAAGCTTTTTGGTTCCATCTTGGTTACAATATCTACTTTATTTTTGCCTAATAATGGATATAATGGATTTCCAACAGTAAAAGTATTTTTTATATAAGAAGAAGATCCCACTATAAAAATAGAAGTAAAAAACACTAAAATAAACCAACCAGTTGCCCTTTTAAAAATAGATAACCATTCTCTATCTTTTCTATAATGAAATAACCAATAAAAATAAAATACTGCTGCAATCAATCCTGAATATAATAAACCTGTGAATTTTAAATTCACAAATATAGCGCATACTGCTGTTAAATAAAGCCATATTTTATAATCTTGTTTTTTCGTGATTGTAATTGTCAATAAAAGAATAAGCTCCATTGCAAAACATAGCCCCATTAAGCCATCTACATAATAATTGAACAATTGAGCAAGCACAATTGGATTCAGTGCCAATAACACTGATAAAATAAAACTTGGAATTTTATTCAAAAATAGACTGAGATAACTAAAAGTCAGTAAGGACATTGAAATTAAAACAAGAGTTGTTACAGCTTTTCCACTTTCAATAGAACCTGTCATTTCATACATGACAGCAGAAACAGTTTCTAATGATTTGGGATAATGATTAATCCAAAGACCATTTTTTCCATAACTGTTTAAATGATTTTCTTTTACATAGTCATCATGACTTTGATAAATGGGATTCCAACCATTTTTTAAATACGCAATTGATAATTTATGGTATCCATTTCCATCTTGTGTTAAATCATATGTATTAGAAAATATAAAAGGAAGACCAATACATAAAATCAGATAAAACATTCCTATGATGATTTTTCGTTTTATTTTGATATTCTTTTGAAATAAATAAAAAAGTAATGGAATAAAAATACTTAGTAGTTGAATAAAAAATAAGCCACCTTCAATATCACATAGTTTAAAAAGATGAAAAAAGACAAGAACACACAATAAATACATCATGATAAGCCATGATAATTGAAAAGTTTTAAAGTCCCATAATTTTGTTTTTTTGGTTTCCAAATTCCATTCTTCTACTTTACCATGAGTCACAAAATAAGCTTTTTTTGAAATTCTAGCAAGCGGTAAATCATTTGTTGAATCAGAATAAAATTCTTCAATGATATAATTCTTTACCGTTTCATCTAAACGATTAATTTTTTCTTCTCCTTTACAATTTTTACCAGTAAATTTTCCTGTTTTCTTATCAACTCTGCTTGCAATAACAGAAATATTTTTCCATTGTTTTAATACTGGTTTTAACAAGAACTCTGGCGAAGCAGAAATAACATAACTTTTTTTCTTTTCTTTCATCTTTTGTAAAAAAAAGGGATTTATCTTATGTTCTTTCTGATTCCAAAATAATTCAAGTTCACGATCAACATTTGGAATCTTTTTTACAAATAAAAAGAAATGAGATTTAAAAGATTGAAGAGAAATAATATGTGTAAAATATAAAAAAGCATACCAAATTATGATAGGTAATTGAAATAATATCTTAGGATTTCTTCTTAATGAAAACAAGAAAAAATCAACAGTAATATCACCATCATAAATAGTACCATCAAAATCATAAACATCTATTTTTTTATGCATAAATTGCCACCACCATATATACAATATAAATAACAGATACTATCATTAATAGTTTATCTTGTAATATCACATCGATTGGATCTCCATACGAATCTTGTTCAATCGTCAAAGCATATTTTAAAACAATAAATATTACAAATAAAATACTATAAGTCAATAAATTATTTTCTATAAATTGGAGTCCGTTTGTACACCATAAAGAATAAAAAACAAGTGCTAAACTTAAAAACAAATACATACTTTTATCTAAAAATGACTTTGTATAAGCTTGTAATACTTTTCTAGAAGTTGTTTTATTTTTTATCATTTCATTACGACGTTTTCCAAATCCTGCAAATAAACAAATAGAAAGAACAGTTAAAAATAACCAGCTAGAAATTTCAGTATTTGTAATTGCCCCACCATACAATACTCTAAGAACAAATCCTAAAGCTAAAATCATAACATCAATAATTGGTACATTTTTAAGACCTTTGCTGTAACCTAAATTCATTATAAAATAGCCTAACATAATCACAGTTGATACAATAAAACCTTGATTATGAAATAATAAATAACCAATTGTTTGACATCCTATGGCTGCTAAAAATAATAACAAACCTATTATAATTGCTTTCTTTAAAGATATTTCTCCGGTTGCAATTGGTCTTTTCTTTTTAATAGGATGCATTTTGTCTTTTTCTATATCTTGAATATCATTATAAATATAAATAGAAGAAGCAATCAAACAAAAAGATAAATATCCAATCATTGTCTGTCCTAATAAATTCCACTGAAATAAATCTCCACTAAATAGTAAAGGTAAAAATATTAAACCATTTTTTAAATAATGATGAACACGTAACAATCTTAGATATTTTCCCATAACAACTACTCCTCTCTTAGCATTTTCATTATAGCATAGTTTTAAAAGAAAAATAAATAGATTACTTTAGAATAACAACTATATTTTTTCTCATACTAAAAAGGGAGTGTGATACTCTTGTTATATATTCTAATCTTCTTATCCAAAATTATAGAAAATGCATTAGCAACACTACGATTAATTGTTGTAGCAAACGGAAAAAAATTAATTGGAGCAATCTTACAATTTGTAGTTGCTCTCGTTTGGATTTTAGTGACTGGTGCAGTCGTTGTCGACATCAAAAACGATCCCTTAAAGATTATTGTTTTTGCCCTAGGCAGTTTCGCTGGTTCTTATTTCGGAAGTGTATTAGAAGAAAAAATTGCTTTAGGATATTATTTATTAACCATTATTATTGAAAAACAAAATGGGAAAAAAATTACTGAACTTCTTCGTAATCACCACTTTGCAGTTACCAGTGTAAAAGCATTAGGAAAAGAAAACGAAAAATATGTATTAATGATTTTAACCAAGAGAAAATATAGAAAAAAAATCATTTCATTAATAAAAACAATAGAGAAAAATCCAATGATTATTACAGAAAAAGCAACTCCCCTTTGCGGAGGATATCATTTTCGCTCATAAAAAACAGTTTTAGGAATATCTGTAATAATATTTAATACTTCAAAATCTTTATTCTGTTTTAAAAAAGAAAGTTCCTTTTTATTTTTAATAGTCCAAACATAATTAGAAGAAAAATGTGATGAAATATTCTTATAATAAACAGAATAGAAATTAAAGTTAACTTCTTTTTTTTCTGGATTTAAAAATGTAATTTTACCAACATCAATCTTTGGATATTGATGTTTTATTTTTCTTAAAATACTTTCTTTAAAACTACATATTTTAATATTTAAAAAAGAATATTTCTTTAACAATTCACAAATTTTTTGAATCATAATATTTTCTTCATAATCTGATTTTATTTCAATTAATATTTCTTTATTTGAATGAATATTTTGTAATAAATTTTCTAAAGTTGCAATTTTGCTAGGATGTTTCTTTGTGCCAAAATTATATTGATATAATTCAGAAAGTGTCAACCAGGAAATCACTCCTGTACCATCACTACTACTATGAATCATAACATCATGATGAATGACAAGTGCATGATCTTTTGTCATCCTAACGTCTAATTCAATTCCATCTATTTCTTTTTGTTGTAATGCAAAAAGAAGTGCTTCTAAGGTATTTTCTTTCCATTTACTATGTTCACAGATTCCTCTATGAGAAATGATTTTCATATCATCACCTATATCAGTTTATGAAATGATTGACAAAATTTTCTATCTTTTTTATAATGAATTCAAGATGTGAGGAGGTATGTTATGAAGATTGTCTATCAAAATGAAAATGATTTCCTAAAGCCATCTTTTTCCTCTTTTTCACATAAATTACTAGAAGATTCTAAATATTATTATCATATTTTAGATAAAGAAGATGAACACTTTAATTATTTAAAAGAAACAGAACCAGAAAAATTATCTATCTTAAATCAAATAAAAGATTTACAAAATCTTTTAACAACTAATGAATTAATTTTTGATACAAAACCAACTCACGATTATTTAGGATATTCAGAAAACAAATATCCAAGGATATCTATTTCTAGTCAATTACGAGATATTGATTTACAAGATAAATTAACAGTGATTTCCATTTTCTTCGAAGAATTGAATGAATTAATTAAAAAAGGACACAAATATCATATTGTTTTTCCAAATCTATTTTCAGAACATTCTATCTTTTATGATATCAAAAAAGAGACATTACGTTTATCAGGAGTAGATACATTACAAATAGAAGACTATCAATCTATTCATATTAATCCATTTTTGAATGATTCTAGAATCTTAGATCGTATTTATGGCTCTCTTAAATATTGCGATGATCAACATAATCTATATCGACCTAATTTTGATCAATTTAATTTAATGAATCAATTTTTCATATATACACTTGGTGTAAATTTATCATACCAAATTGTCGAACAAGAAGAACAAGGTATTGATTATACAAATACCATTTCTAAATTTTTAAAACAATATGGTTTAGAATCCGAAAAAGAATTATTCCTTTATTTAAAACAACTATATTTCTTTGATGAAAATAAATTTGATATTAGAGATGCATATCCTTATATTCAAGCATTAGAAAATGATTATCAATTAGATCAAAACTCCCGTTTTGTAAAAAGAAAAAAGTTGATAATGTAAGGGAGCGTTTTTATGAAGCAAAAAATAATAGATGACAAAATTTTGTCTAGAGCTCAACCAATTTTTAAAGATCAAATTAAAACAGTATATCAATTTCAAGATTGTATTTGGGATATCTATAATCCCCATTTTTTAAAACAGTTCCCTAGTGCTATAACAATCGATTTTGAAAAAATAAATTATTTAGAAACAATCAATCACAAACAAATGATTATTCCTAATACCCTATTATTAAATAAAGAAAATAATATGTATCTTGGTTATGAGACAAAAAGAAAAAACTTAAAATCTTTTGAACATACAGTAGATAAATATATTGATGATATTGATTCTATTACTGACTATTATATGCAGATTACTCGTCTCATCGAATTTTTACACCAATACAACATTGTCATTCCATCTTTATTTTGGTATTCACACCTTTTTATAAATCCTGATACAGACCAAGTTTATATTTCCAATTTAGTGAATGCTCAAATAACAGAATATCCTTCTTTTATCGTAGATCCTAAACTATTTATTTTACATAAATATCATTTACCTAATTGTTATCTATCTCAATTTTTATTACATCCTAATTCTGATTATATTTCAATTATGAATCATTATTTTTATTGTTGTACACATGTTGATTTATTAGCTAGTTTTTGCTGTCAAATGAATCAACCTGAAGTCATTCCTGCTTTCTTTAAATCTTTTGGTCTAAATGAAGAAGCAGAATTTCAAAATACAATCCAACAATTATTTTCAAATCAAGAATTAAAAAATGTAAACATCAATCAATATTTTAGACAATTATTGAATCATTATGAATTAGAAAATCATCCAACCCTTCCCAATTCTAAAGTTTTTGTAAAGGTAAAAGAAAAAGCACGAAATAGAAATTAAGTGCTTTTTTATTTTTCTAATACAAGTTTTAATACTTCATCACCAATTTGTTCAATCGATTTAATTGTGTTATTTTCTACACATTCTACTGTTTTCCATTTATAAACGCTTGCTAATTCAATATATGCATTTTCCGCTTTCTTTAAATATTCTTCATCACTTTCTAATTGGTCAGGAATCTCATTCCTATTTTGTTTTAATTTTTTGGCAAACATAGATGGCATATGCAAAAAAATGGCAATATCAGGCTTTGGTAATTCTAATAGTTTAAATTCTAAAATATCTAACCAAGCATACATATTCATACGCTCATTGGTATCTTCTATTTTTCCCGCTTGATGAGCCATATTAGAATACACATATCTATCTAAGATTAATGAAATACCTTGATTTAATTTTTCTTCTATTTTTGGTAAATTATAGCGTCTATCAGCCGCATAATATAAAGCAGCTACTTTTGGTTCTACCAAAACAGCACCTTCTTCAAACCAACCTTCACCAATCGCCGGTTTTCCTAAAAATGGCCCCCCTATAATTTTTCCTGTTGGAGAATCATAATTGGGAAAGCTAAATATTTCTACTTTCATTCCCCTTTTTTTTAAATGTTCAATTAATAATTTTGCTTGTGTTTCTTTTCCGGAACAATCAGTTCCCTCAATAACAATTAATTTGCCTCTCATCTTTTTTTCCTCACATATTCTAAATGTTTATAACAAATATTATTTTCTTGATGTTCTGCTAACGTTCTCATTTCAAATTCACTTTCCAAAAAATTAGGAAAATAAGCATCCGCTTCTTTATCACTTGCTTCTATTTTAGTTAAATACATTTTTTCGCAATCATCTAACATTTCTCGATATACACTAGCTCCACCAATAATATAACAATCTTTCTTTTGACTTTTAATATATGCCTTCACTTCATCTAAGGAATGACATACAATCACTCCCTCTGGAAAATTTATATTGCGATGCGTTAATACAATATGTTTTCTTCCTGGTAATAATTTTGGTAAAGAACAAAATGTTTGATATCCCATAATTATATCATGTCCCATTGTTTTTTCTTTAAAAAATTTCAAGTCATCTTTCAAATGCCATATTAATTGATTTTTTTTACCAAGCTCTAAATTCTCTCCGATTGCAGCAATTAAAACTACATGTTCCATTATTTTGCCAGTGGGAAACGAATTGGTCCCATATGTTTATAATTTTTTATTTTAATATCCTTGCAATCTTTCGAATGATCAAATTGATAAAAATCTGTTATTTCTGGATTTAACCATAATTCTGGAGCATCATATCCTCCATTTTCTTCAAAACGTTTCATTTGTTCTTTGATACCATCAATTTGATTGACATAAATATGCGCATTTTTAATACTCCAATCTAAAGTTCCAGGTTCTAAGTGATTTACTTTCGCAAGCATATATAAAAGAACTGCATATTGTGTCACATTAAAAGGAAGTCCTAATGGTACATCACAACTTCTTTGATGAACCCAAGCATTCAATTTTCCATTTGTCACATCCCACTCACTAGACCAAACACATGATGGTAATACGGCTGTTTTTAAATAATCATCTTGCCATAAACTCATAACCATACGCCTATCTTCAGGATGGTTTTTTAAATCATCTAATAAACGGTCCATTAATTTTAACTTCGAAACAATATAACCATATGCGGTTCCTATCGTATGGGCATATTCTTTTCCAATATTCTTTTTAACCAAATCTTTTGTGAATGTTCCATCTTCTTTTCTAATTCCTTGATAAGCATTCCAAAAACCTTGTTCATCTACTTCCCATTCATCCCATATATGAATGTTTCTATCTTGCAACCATCTAACATCATTAGATTGTACTTGATAAATCCAAAGCATTTCTAAAATTGCTTGTCTAAAATATAACTGTTTTGTTGTCAATACAGGAAATTCTTTATTTAAATCAAAATGTAAATAATAAGCTGGAATTTTTTTTGAATCAATACCAGTTCTATTTTTTTGATAAACTCCGTTTTCTAGTATTTCTTTTGTTAATTCATAATATTGTTGATCCCACTTTGTCATGATTCCACCTACTTTCTACATTTAGTATATACCAAACAAATGTTTGTGTCAACCAATGATTTCATTTTTTTCAAATGGTACTTCTAAAAACTTTTTGCTAGCTAAAAAATCACACATATGAACAAATCTTTGATATTTATTAGATGGCTTTGGTAATACCTCATTACCATTAAAATCTTGATTCCATGGTCCCATATGACTAGAAATCATATTCACCATTGCTTTTATTTCATTTTCAGTTAGTGTCAAATTTGGTGCCTCTTTTTCAATCATTGCACATACAAGTAATGGATGATCAAATCTTGTATACTTTTCTTTTGGATTTCCACTTTTTAATCCATCATGTAATATTAAAGACATCAAAATCATATCTTTTTCTTCTGTTTTAAATTGATAACCAATACTTTCATCATTTAAAAGTTCATATGCAATTCTGACTGCCACTTTTGTATGTCTAACTAAACCACCTTCTCCTAACGCATAATTAGGATGATATTTCCCCGTTGAACTCGCTGGTATCTCAAAAAAATAATCAGGTAAACAAGAAATCAACTTCTTTATGTTTTCACGATATCTTTCTGTTTTGATATAATTAATTTCTCTTTGAAACATATTTATCTTTTCTGTATTCATATCTAACTACCTTTCTTTTTTTTAGTTTATCATATTTCATGATATAAAAAAACACCTATCCGGTGTTAATCAATAAATTCTAATAATATTTCATTTGATATATATATTTTATTTTCTGGTATTTTAAGAAAACCATGTTCTTCTTGTAATAACCCTTTTTCTTTTAACTTTTGAATTGGAAATATATCTTCTATTTTTTCATGAAATTGCAAAAAAAACTTATTTTTAGAAATTCCTTCCATTTTACGAAGCCCTAAGATACATTCATTTTCCATCATTTCTCTTTTTGTTAAAACATGTTCTTCTAAAACATAATCGCCTTTTTGATATTTTAAAATACTTCTAGTATTTTCATAACGACAATTATTCATATAACCGCTTGCTCCTAATCCAAATCCATAATATGTTTCATTATTCCAATAAACAAGATTATGTTTTGACTCATAACCAGGACAAGAAAAATTACTAACTTCATAATGACAATATCCATGCTCTTTTAAAACATTCATGATTGTTTGATACATCCAAATTTCTAATTCTTCATCTATATTTGTCAATTGTTGATTATAAAAACGTGTATGTTCTTCTAAAATTAAAGAATAAGTAGAAATATGAGGAACTTTTAAAGACAGAAAAAAGTTTAAATCAGAAAGAAACATCTTTTTCGTCTGCCACGGAAAGGCATACATCAAATCAACATTGATATTTTGAAATCCACTTTCTTTTACTAATTTTAAAGTTTCATATACTTGTTGTTTGGTATGATGACGATTCAATCGTTCAATGCTCTTCTCATCTACGGTTTGAATTCCAATACTAATTCGATTGACTCCATATTTTTGAAACAATTTTAATTTTTCTAAAGTAATCGATTCAATATTACACTCTATCGTATATTCAATATCTCTATCTTTTTTTAAAATATTTAATATTTCAAATAATTGTTCTAATTCTAAAAGAGAAAGACAACTAGGTGTTCCTCCTCCAATATATAAAGTCTTTAATACTTCTCCCTGATATCTTTCTTTTATTTCTTGTTTTAACGCCTGTAAATATTTTTTTACATGACCACTTTTCTTATATATTTTACAAAAATCGCAATAAGAACATATATCATCACAAAACGGAATATGAATATAACAACTACTAATTTTACTCACTTAATAATCGCTTAACCTCTTCTTTAGGAATTCCCATTTTTTGATAATACATTAAAACTTCTTTCATCATATCTTCTGGAGTTAACGTATCTAATGGTTTAGAAAAAGTAAATGACTCTTTTTGTTCAACACGATTTAATAATTTTTGAAAACGACCATGATAAAACTTTGCAAACTCTTTTGAGCTTTCCTCATCTTCTAATGAAAATAATTCTTTTAATGTCATGTGAAACCATTTTTGATTCATACTACCACCAACTTTATTTTAACATATTTTCACTTTATCTTGTAAATTTTTTCGCTTTTTGAAATGGTTCTTTTGCCATTTCATTTGATTTTAAATATTGTCTTAAAAAATATAGTTTATCAATATTATTTTCAAAAACTAAATCACAAAACTCTAATGCTTGGTCTAACTGTATTTGTTCATATTGTTCTATATTTTTTAAAGAGAATGGATATTCCCCCTTAGTCTTATCAAATTCTAACTCAATATCTTTCATCCAACGATTTTTCTCTAGTCTTTCTTGTACTGTATTAAAATCAAAGGAATCTTTTTTTACAGCTAGCATTAATTTTATAAACGTATTCACATTATTCTGCCATATAATTGGGTTCAAAGAAGCATTTGGAAAACGAAATTCAATGGTATTAAAATATTCTTTTTCTTTAAAATTTTGAACATGAAAGAAATTAATGCTTTGATTTCTAGAATATGGTAACTTTTGTAATAACATTCCTGGATCTTCGATTCCTTCTAATTCTTTCAATTCCTTTTCCCAAATTTTCATAACTGGAAATGCATATGGAATACTTCTTCTCGCATTTAAATATTCTCCATATCCAAAACGATATAAAATATTTTCGTAAGCTGCGATTAAATAAAGAAAACGATACCAACTATTTTTGTCTTCTCCTAAGACATGAGCACCAACGTGAATATGTCCTCCACTCATTGTACTTACTTGACCATATTGTTTTAAAAAATTACAAACATCATGTAACATATGCCATGATTTTTCTTGATCATACACAATCGATGTCGAAACTTCTAGTCCTAAATTTGTAGTTTCATCTTTTAATATCCAATGATTGGTATGTCCTTTTAAGTAATTGTAAATATCCGTAGCAAATTTTAAAGAATTTGGTATAAATTCTAATTCTAATCCAAAAGTAGCATCCTCACTAAGCCCTAAATGATTACGATATGCTAAACGATATTCATCTAATAAAGTTAATAATTCATTTAAGTCATTCTTAGATAATGAATTAAAATTATCATGGTCATCAGGTTTCATAAATTGAAATAATTTTTCTTGATCCATAAAAAATCTCCCTTTTAGTTGTTATATCATACCACAAATCATAAAAATATCAAAAAAGGACAATTTTTATCACATCAATAGATTTTATCTTAAATACTTTGCATAGATTTGGTACCTCTCTTATGATTTTAATATATACCATGAATAAAAAGAATTAGATAAAGATGTATCTAATTCTTAAATTATATTAAAATATTTATTTTTAATCATTTAACACATGGTAACAACGATCACAAATATCTTCATGCATTTCTTTTTTATCATAGTAATTCCAACATCTTTCACATTTTACACCATCAAATTTTTCTATTTTTACTTCACATACATCGTATTTTGGAAGTTCTTCTTCTACAAGTTCTACTTTCGATACAATGAATAATTGTTTTAAATATGGTTTTAATGTTTCTAATGCTTCTTTTGTCTTTCCTGTTGCATGAATCATAACACTTGCTTCTAATCCTTTACCAATAATTTTCGCATCTCTTGCTTCTTCTAATGCTTTAAATACATCATCTTTTACATGGAAGAATTTTTCAAATAAAGTAGAAATTTCTTCTTCATCTTCATAGGTAATTTCTTTTGGATTTGTATCTAAATGAACACTTTGTTCTTTTTTACCTGGAATAAATTGATATACTTCTTCACTCGTATAAGGTAAAATTGGAGCAAGTAAACGAACCATTGCATTTACTATTTCGTATAATACTGTTTGTACACTACGACGTTTTAAATCATTTTCTTTTTCAATATATAAAATATCTTTCGTAAAATCTAAATAATAGTTTGATAGTGTGAATGTTACAAAATGATTTACTCTTTTATAAATTTCTGAATATTCATAATGTTCATATGAATTTCTAACATCTTTTATAAAGTTATTTAAAGCATGCATCATATATTTATCATAAATATACATATCTTTATATTCTACTTTATCTTTTTCAGGATTAAAATCATTTAAGTTTCCTAACATAAAGCGATAAGTATTACGAATTTTACGATAACTTTCTTTTACTTGTTTAATTAATGCATCACCAATACGTACATCTTCGGAATAATCAACACTTGCTACCCAAAGTCTTAATACATCGGCACCATGTAAGCGAATCATTTTCAATGGATCAACTGTATTACCTAGGCTTTTACTCATTTTATTTCCTTTTTCATCTAGTGTAAATCCATGAGAAATAACTGCTTTATATGGAGCTTTTCCATGTACTGCTACTCCACAAATCAATGAAGAGTTAAACCATCCACGATATTGATCACAACCTTCTAAATAAACATCTGCAGGGTAACCTAACCCTCTTGCTTCCATAACACTTGTATGGGTAGATCCAGAATCAAACCATACATCCATAATATCTTCTTCTTTACGGAAGTTACCATTTGGACTATGTGGATTTGTATAACCTTCTGGAAGTAATTCTTTTGCATCTTTTTCAAACCAAATATTGCTTCCATATCTTCTAAATAAATCAGCAACATGCATCATAATATCATAATCCATAATTTCGGTACCATCTTCATTATAGAAAATTGGAATAGGTACTCCCCATACTCTTTGTCTAGAAATACACCAATCACCACGATCTTTAATCATATTGTGTAAACGAATTTTACCCCATTCTGGAATCCATGTAATTTCAGAATTAATCTCATGTAATAATTGTTCTCGAATTGGTTCAATACTACAGAACCATTGATCTGTTGCTCTAAAGATAACTGGTTTTTTTGTTCTCCAATCATGTGGATAAGAGTGATTAATCATTTTTAATTTTAATAAAATGCCCATTTCATCTAGTTTTTTTACAACTGCTTTATTAGCATCTTCAAAATATAGTCCAGCAAATTCTCCACTTTCTTCAGTAAGAACTCCTTTATCATCTACTCCGTTTACCATTTCTAGATTAAATTCTTTTCCAATATTAAAGTCATCAGCACCATAACTTGGAGCAATATGAACAAGACCAGTTCCTGCATCTAATGTAACATGATATCCAGGTACTACTTTAAATATTTTATGATTAAATACATGTTCATATTGTAAAGAGACAAGTTCTGTTCCAGGGAAAACATCTAATACTTTATATTCTTCCCATCCAAAATCAACAGCTAAATCTTTTAGTAAATCATTAGAGACAATATAATTTGTTCCATTCACTTCTACTTTAGCATAAGAGAAATTTTCTCCAACAGCAATTGCTGTATTACCAGGTAAAGTCCAAGGAGTTGTAGTCCAAATAACTAATTTTTCTCCTTCTTTTACTGTTTGATTTCCTTTCACTACAGAAAAAGCAACAAAAATAGATGGATCTTTACGATCTTTATATTCAATTTCAGCTTCAGCAAGAGCTGATTCACTAGATGGAGACCAATATACTGGTTTTAATCCTTTAAAAATTAATCCTTTTTTAGCCATTTTAGCAAATACTTCTATCTGAATTGCTTCTACTTCTTTTTGATATGTAATGTATGGATTTTCCCAATCTCCAATTACATTTAAGGCTTTAAAATCTTCTCTTTGTTTATTTACTTGTTGTTCAGCATATTCACGACATAATTTACGAAAATCTGCTTTACTTAAACTTTTTCTATCAACACCACTATTTGTAACTGCTGTTTCAATTGGAAGTCCGTGTGTATCCCAACCTGGAATATATGGTACATAATATCCTTCCATCATTTTATAACGATTAACAAAATCTTTTAAAATTTTATTCATAGCATGACCAATATGAATATTTCCATTTGCATATGGTGGACCATCATGTAATACAAATGGAGTATGATCTTTATTTTTTTCTAAAATAAGATGATACAAATCCATTTCTTCCCATTTTTTTCTTTGTAAAACTTCATTTTCTGGTAAGTTTCCTCTCATTTGAAACTCTGTTTTAGGCATTTTTAACGTTTCTTTATAATCCATGTTATTCCTCCTTTAATAAAAAAGTCCTTAAGCCGAAGCTTAAGGACGAATTACCGCGTTACCACCTTAATTTATAGTACACTATACACTTTATCACTATAACGCGTGACCGTTCTTACTTTTCATAAGACACATCCGAAAGTGATCTTAATCATTTTCATTTATCTATTTCCACCTACCATAGACTCTCTTTAAAATAATAAATGATTACGTCTTTCTTCATTTGTTTTATGTCTTTTATAATATATCACAATTTATCATATGTGACAAGTATTATTCATATGATTTTCTTTTATGCGTATATATTTTCATAAACTGTTTTTGTTCTTTTTCATCTTGATAAATTAATTTAGAAAATTCTAAAGCTTTTTTCATATTTAACTGAAAATAAGGATTCATATTCATTTCTTCTGAAGAAAAAGAATTAGGATCAATATATTTTTTTCGATTTTTTAAAGATTCTAAATATAAACTACGTTCTTCTAAAGATAATGTTTTTACATGTTCAATCATTTCTAAAATCATTTCTAAATAAGAATAAATCACATCATACTGATAAGTTGTTGCGAATGTTCTAAATTCAACCGTTGCTTTTTCCCAAAAAGAATGTTTATTTTTTCTATATTTCATTGCATAATAATATGGATTTAAATTCACAGCAAATATTTTACCAAATTCTTTCATAAATTGGGTTAAAAATTCTTTCATTTCTAAATGATGTTCTAATGCACTGATTTGTTGATTGGACATACTTATATTTAATGGTTTCGCATAACTAGCTATAAATGGTCTTATTTCATTATATTCCCCTGTTGAAAAACGATAAATAATTGGTTCATAATAACTCCACATTAATAAAAAATCTTGTAAATATCTCGTATTTTCTTCAAAAATTTGTTCTCCTAAATGAAAGTGAATGGCACAAGTTGATGTAATCGTTGTATATTTTTCTAATACTTTCAGCATAATTTTTAATTCATGTATCCAATGATTTTGATGATCCATAACTGGTGAATTAATTTCATAGCCTTTTTTATCGTGTTCTATTTCATCACAAGTTGCTTCTTCTTTCAAAATCCAACAATCATTAATTTTTTGTGTTTCTTTTAACTGTTGCATCATCTTTTCAATTTCATTGACCTTAGATGTTGCAAATTCAATTTCAATACCATACGTTTCATTTTTATGTAACTTAAATTTTTTCATCGCTTTTTCACTTTCTTTTTATCATATACTTCATTTTCTAAATCGGCATACATTCTCATCAAAGCATAGTCTTCATGAGATAATTCTTTTTGTTCTTGATACCACTTTTTATATTTAAAAGACTCACATCGATACCATAAATACATAAGAACTCCATCTGTAAAACGACTATGTTCATCTGTATTCTTTTGTTCTAATACTCTCTTTTTATATTCCTCGATTCTTCTTTCATAAACTTTTAATTTATCAAAATTATCATATAAAAAATTATCTAACTCAGCAATCAACATAACATTTTCCATTTGCTTTTGTGTTAATTTTTTATTTTCTTTTCGCCAATGATAAACTTTATAAAGTTGATTTGAATACCATCTTCCTGCTGATTTTCCATCATCAAAAGTATATGAATCATCTTGTGTAATTTTTCTTTGATATTTCTTACATAATTCCATATACTGATCACGATATAATTTTAAATTTTCATATTTCATACGTTTCCCCCTTTGTTTGGACACGTATTATAACACAAATATGAATTAGAAACAAATTAAAAAAGACAAAATTTCATTTTGCCTTTTATCACTCAAATTTTCTTTTCATTTTATTATCTTTTAATGAAGCTTTTCCTATTGCTTGATCACCAAATTTTTGTTTAATTTCATCTACTACAAAATCTAGAGTTTCATCTTCTTTTTTATCTTCAAAATCTTCAAATAATGAAGTTTGATAAGTGACATGATCTGTTAATTGATCTAAACGAATTCCAATCAAACGAATGGGTTCTTGTTTCCATCCCTCTAAAAATAACTCTTTACTAATTTTCCATATTTCATTCGTTGAACAAGTTGGATTATTTAATTTTCTTTGATGTGTATAACTTTTAAAAAATTTATCTTTAAATATCACTGCAATCACGCTAGCATATTTATTCTTTTTACGAAGAGAAATTGCTACATTTTCACTAATTGCATGTAAAATAGGAAAGATTTCATCTGTCCTAGTCATATCTTTAGGAAGTGTTGTCGATTGACTAATTCCTTTTCTTTCTACTTGTTCTGAAACAACTTCTGAATCATCAATACCTTGTGCCCATTCAATCATTTTCGTTGTACTATTTTTAAAATAACGATATAAATAAGTTGCATCAGCATGAGCTAAATCAGAAATGGTATGAATTCCTAATTTATGAAGCTTTTGACTTGTTTGTTTTCCTACACCAAATAAATCATCGATTGGTAGTGGATACATTTTTTTTTGAATTTCGTGATTATATAATGTATGAATCTTATATGGCTTTGAAAAATCAGAAGCCATTTTCGCACATAATTTAGAATTAGCAATTCCTATATTTACAGTAAAGCCCAACGTATCTAAAATTTCTTTTTGAATTTTTTTAGCAAATTCATATGGATCTCCATATAAATTTTGTACTTTTCCATAATCTAAATAACATTCATCAATGCTAGCAACTTCAATATCTGGTGAGTACTTACTAAGAAGTTGAAATAATGCTTTAGAATTTTTTTGATACCACTGATAATTAGGTGGATAAAAACGAATGGCAGGACATTTCATTCTAGCGCTATAAAGTGTTTCTCCTGTCACAACACCACATTTTTTTGCTTTCGGAGATTTTGCTAAAACAATTCCCCTTCTTGATTTTTCATCGCCACCAATTGCTGCATAAGATTCTCTAATATCATACTGATATCCTTGATTTAATAAATCAAGTGCTGTCCACGAAAGAAAAGCATTATTTACATCAATATGAAAAATAATACGCTTCATACCAATCACCAATTATAGTATAACACAAACAAATGTTTGTTGAAAGTATATTCACTGTTTTCTTTTTATTTCATATCTTATATTAGGTGATACTTATGCATAACGGAAATTTCTTTTGTGGACGTGGAAGATGGTGGATTTTTTGCTTTTGTGCTTTTACTCTTTTAATTTATCAAGTTTTTTTAACTTTCTTTTTAATTACTCGTTTTAATCTATTTATGTTATTCTTATTTCTAGCTTTCTTCTTGTTCTCTATTTTTCGTATTATATGGTGAAATTAATTTTTCTGTTTTTATCATTTCATCTATCATATTACTAATCTTTTGACACATTGCATATTCACTATCATTCCATTCTATCTTGGAAGGAAGTGCTAATAAAATAAATAATAACAATCTTTCTTCTTCTAATAATGGGTATGATCTTTCATACCTTTTAAATAATTCATCAAATTCAAATTCTAAACAATGTTTTTTATAAAACTTATAAAAATCAAAAATAGGAATTCCAAATTTTGCTTTATCCCAACTTGTTAAATAAGCATTTTGATTACGGATAAAATGTGATAATTCTAAATGGTTGTGTAATATAACCATTCTTTGTTTTCTTTTATCTTTAATCATTTCATACCACTTTTCTAATGCTTCTTTCGAAAAGTTTAATGCTGAATAAACAAGAGTAATATTTCTTGCTAAAAGATATTCACTAGGACTCATAATAATATGACTTTCTATAATTGTCATCATATCATCATAATAAGTTTTTAAATAAAAGATATTATTACTAATATCTTCATATAATTCTTTATAATCACTAATATCTACTTCTTTATAATGTGTTGTTTTTTGATGTAATAAAGCCATAAGATCAATCAAATCTTCTGCTTTTTGTTCCTTGGGCATAGCGATATCCTGTTCTAATTTCGTCACTAATATACGATTTTCATAACGAATAATTTCCGGATAATATAAAAAGTTTCTACTACGTAAATAATTCCATATTTCTTCTTGATCATGTTCCATTTCTTTCATCGCATAACTCCCACGATCGGTATCAACGAAAGTTACTTTTCCTTTCATTTGATACCTAGTAGGATGAAGTTGATATTTTTCTAATATGTGTCTTATGTTACGCATTTTGTGATGGAATCATGATTTTATCTCCAATTTTTAATTCTGATAAATCATTATACATACTAAGAATTTCTCTTGTTGTATCATATTTTTCTATAATTGTTTCTAAAGAATCATTTTCTCTTACAATATAAACTTTATAAGTTGTATAAGTTTCTTTCGTATCCATTTGTTCTAATATTTCATCTATTTTATTATCAGTTTCTCTTTTTGGTTCTTCTATTTTTTCTTTACTTTTTTCTTTTGCTTCCACATAATTCTCCTCTTCTTTTACCATTTTTAAAACTGGTTCTACTGCTTCTTCTGTTACTACTTCTTTATCAAATAAATTAGCAATTTCTCTTTCAATGTGTTCTAAATGTTCTTCACCTTGTTCTTCTATTTTTTCACGAACCATTGCTTCTATTTCTTCTTCCATATCTTGTTTTTTTGGTTCTTCTTTCTTTTCTGACTCTATTTTCACAATAATAGGATCTTCTATTATATTTTGAACACTTACTTCAATATGGACAGTTAAAATACTTGAATTTACAATTTCATAATAAAAATCATGAATATCAACCACTGCTTTTTCTAAATTACAATTTGGAAATTCATTTTCAAATGGAAGTTCATAAGAAAATGATTCTACACAATGACTATTTTCTGATATTTTATATTCTCCACTTACAATAAATTCACCACTTATTTTATTTTTTTCAGGATGAATAGTATGTTCTAGTGAAATACTAGTAATCTCTTCTAAATTTGTCTTAAATGGAATCTCTTTATGAAATGGAATAATCTTTTTCATACTTTCCCACCTTTCACTCAAATATATGTATGAAAAATCATTTTATTCATAAAAAAAGATATGAATATTTGAAGTTGTAAGATATAAGTAGACACAAAAAAGATTGTGCCTACTTTTCTTT
>CAMBYP010000004.1 GCA_945872435.1 uncultured Mycoplasmatota bacterium | reverse complement strand
AAGATTTGTATTTTGTTGCATTGTAGGATTAGTTGATTCTACATTAGTGTGTAAATTGATGTGTCAATCATTTTAATAGATGAAATATATGTTGTAATCCAAAATTAATGCAAATATGTGTTTGAATTTGTTGAAAATAATGTTATAATAAAGGCCTATTGCATATACTAGTTAGGAGGGTTTAAAGTTGGGTAATAAAACAAATTATGTTCCTATTGAAACAATTTATCATATGGTAAATGAAGATTTAAAGATTTCAATAGAAGAATTAAAAGTAAATGCGAAAAAAGTACAAGTTTCCGTGGTGAAAGAAGATTTTGAAAATTCATTAAGTCATATTTCAAAATTTTTAATGCCAGATTCTATGGATGGAATGATTTCATTTAAAAAATTAAAAGTAAAAGATAATTGGGATAAAGGCGACATAAAATTAACGAAAAAGAATGTTCAAAATACGATGTATTATGAACAATGTCAAACAAAGTTAGGGTTATATGAATATTTATGTTTTCAAATAGAAAAAGAAAAGCGTCAATTGTTTATGTTGTTACAATTAATAGAACAAATGAAGGTAGAAAGAAATGACAATCTAAAGGAAGTGTTGGAATATTTAAATATTCGTTTGAATCATACCGGTGATATCTTATTAGATGATGCTATTGGATTAGCAACTTATATTATTTGTAAATATCAAAATTTAATTCAAATGGATACATATGCAACAGATATAAAAACGGAATTAAATCAATTATTTTTTACAGATCCGGATTTAGATCATGCAGATTGGTCATGTTTAAGCGGTGATAAGTATCAAATTGTAAAACAAAAAACATGGTAAAAGGGATTTATCCCTTTTTTTCTTGATTAACAAACATTTGTTTGCTATACTGTTATTAGACGAAATATGTTTGAAAAAGAATGAAAAATGGTATAATAACAAATGAAAAAGAAGGTGTATTATGGATAAAATTATTGTAAAAGGTGCTAGAGAAAATAATTTAAAAAATATTAATATAGAATTACCAAAAAATCAGTTAATTGTGATGACTGGGGTTTCGGGAAGTGGAAAAAGTAGTCTTGCTTTTGATACAATTTATGCAGAAGGACAAAGACGATATGTAGAAAGTTTAAGTGCTTATGCGAGACAGTTCTTAGGGGGAAGTGAAAAACCTGATGTTGATAGTATTGAAGGATTAAGTCCATCAATTAGTATTGATCAGAAAACAACAAACAAAAATCCTCGTAGTACAGTTGGTACAGTTACTGAAATTTACGATTATCTAAGACTTTTATATGCTCGTATTGGTATTCCATATTGTCCAATTCATCATAGACCAATTAGTAGTCAAAGTATTGAAGAAATGACAAATCAAATTTTGAAGTTAGAAGAAAGAACTAAAATACGTGTTTTAGCACCTGTTGTTCACGGCGAAAAAGGAACGCAGAAAGATTTAATTGAAAAATTAAGAAAAGATGGATATACACGTCTTCGTATTGATGGAGAAGAATACGAAATAGAAGATGAAATTTTATTAGAAAAAAATAAGAAACATAATATTGATGTTGTGATTGATCGTTTAATTATGAAAGAAGATATTCGTAGTAGACTTTATGAATCAATAGAAACAGCAACGAAATTAACGAATGGGAAAGTGGTTATTGATGTAGTTGGAGATCATGAAATTGTAATGAGTGAGAAATATGCTTGTCCAGATTGTGATTTTTCGCTTCCAGAATTAGAACCTCGTATGTTTTCGTTTAATGCTCCATATGGTGCTTGTGATGAATGTAAAGGACTGGGAGTGAAGTATAAATTAGACGTAGATTTAGTAATACCAGATCGTAATTTATCTTTAAATGAGGGGGCAATTGCTACTTTAAATGTGAGTGATCAAAATAATATTTATTATACAAATTTAGAAACAACTTGTCGTTATTATGGAATTGATATGGATGCTCCTATAAAAGATTTAAGTAAAAAAGAATTAGACATTATTTTATATGGTTCGAATGATAAAATTGAATATCATTATACTTCTAAAAATGGAAATACAAGAAAAGTAACTGATTACTTTGAAGGAATTATCACAAATTTAGAAAGACGTTATATGGAAACAAAATCAGGATGGATTCGTGAGTGGATTGAACAATATATGACGGAATTACCATGTCCTGTTTGTCATGGTGCCAGATTAAATAATGCCGTTTTATCAGTGTTAATAGGTGGTAAAAATATTTATGAATTAACAGAATTAAGTATTCGTGATTTAAGTGAGTTTTTAACTAATTTAAAATTATCAAAAGAGGAACAAGAAATATCACGCTTGATTTTAAAAGAAATTTTATCACGTCTTAATTTTTTGATTAATGTAGGATTAGAATATTTAACACTTGCCCGCAGTGCTAGTACTTTATCAGGAGGGGAAGCACAACGTATTCGTTTAGCTACTCAAATTGGTTCACAGTTAACAGGAGTACTTTATGTATTAGATGAACCAAGTATTGGATTACATCAACGTGACAATCAACGTTTAATTCATTCTCTTTTAGAAATGCGTGATTTAGGAAATACTTTAATTGTGGTAGAACATGATACAGATACGATGTTAGCAGCTGATTATTTAGTTGATATAGGACCTAAAGCAGGAACACATGGGGGAGAAGTTGTAGCCCAAGGTACGCCACAAGAAGTTATGAAAAATCCAAATAGTTTAACTGGTAAGTATTTAACAGGAGAACTTTGTATTGAAGTACCAAAACAAAGAAGAAAAGGGAATAAAAAATATATTGAGATTAAAGGTGCAAGTGAAAATAATTTAAAAAATATGAATGTGAAATTTCCACTTGGTAAAATGATTTGTGTAACTGGAGTTTCAGGAAGTGGTAAAAGTACTTTAGTAAATGAAATTTTATATAAAATAGTCATGAATTCAGTTTATAAATCAAAGGAAAAACCTGGTAAGTACAAATCTGTAAAAGGATTAGAAAATATTGATAAGGTAGTAGATATTTCACAAGCCCCAATTGGAAGAACACCACGATCTAATCCTGCAACTTATACTGGAGTATTTGATGATATTCGCGATGTATTTGCTAGTACGAAAGAAGCAAAAATTCGTGGTTATGATAAAGGTAGATTTTCATTTAATGTAAAAGGTGGGCGTTGTGAAGCTTGTTATGGAGATGGCGTTAAAAAAATTGAAATGCACTTTTTACCAGATGTTTATGTTCCTTGTGAAGTATGTGGAGGAACACGTTATAATCGTGAAACTTTAGAAATTAAATATAAAGGAAAAAGTATATATGATGTATTGGAAATGAGAGTAGAAGAAGCATTAGAATTTTTTGAAAATATTCCAAAAGTAAAAAATAAATTACAAATGTTAATTGATGTTGGACTTGGATATATCAAATTGGGTCAAAGTGCTCCTACTTTGTCAGGTGGAGAAGCAGCTCGTATTAAATTAGCCAAGGAATTGCAAAAGAAACCAACTGGTAAAAGTTTATTTATTTTAGATGAACCTACTACAGGGTTACATACTGATGATATTAAGAAATTATTAATTATTTTAAATCGTATTGTTGATAATGGTGATACAGTAGTGATTATTGAACATAATTTAGATGTTATAAAAGTAGCAGATTATATTATTGATCTTGGCCCAGAAGGTGGAGACCAAGGTGGACAAGTAATTGCAACAGGAACCCCAGAAGAAATTGTAAAAGTAAAAGAAAGTTATACTGGACAGTTTTTAAAAGAATTATTAAAATAATAGATGAGGTGATAATATGACGCCACATAATGAGGCAAAAAAAGAAGAAATAGCAAAGACAGTTATCATGCCTGGAGATCCAATGAGAGCAAAATTTATTGCAGAGACTTATTTACAAAATGTAAAATTGGTGAACCAGGTTCGTGGTATGTATGCCTATACAGGCACTTATAAAGGGAAAAAAATTACAGTTATGGCTTCTGGTATGGGAATGCCAAGTATTGGAATTTATGCTTATGAATTATATCAATTTTATGATGTAGAAGAAATTATTCGTGTTGGAAGTGCAGGAAGTTATGATGTAAATTTACATGTCTATGATGTATTATTAGTTGAAAATAGTTATAGTGATTCTAGCTTTGCGCAAGTACAAAATCATAGTAATGACGATATCGTACCTTCTTCAAGTAAATTAAATGGTGCAATTTTAGATACAGCAAATGAAAGAAACCAACATATTGTAACTGGAAATGTTTATAGTACTGATGTTTTTTATAGGCAAGTAGATGAAAATCCAAAAGTTCAGGAAAATAAATGTCTTGCTTGTGAAATGGAATCATTTGCTTTATTTCATACTGCAAAAATGTTAAATAAAGAAGCAACATGTTTGCTTACTATTTCTGATCATTTTGTAACTGGTGAAGAAACGACTCCAAAGGAAAGAGAAACAGAGTTTAAAAAAATGATAGAATTAGCTTTGGAATCTATTTTAAAAATTGCATAAAAAAGTGTAAGAAAATATAAAAAATACGTACACTAAAAAAGAGGTGACTGTAATGAAATACTATGATTATGATTTATTGCCATTTAAAATACATGTGATTCAAACAAATCGTTTTAAAACTGTAAGTGTGCAAATTAATTTTTATAGAAAATTAACTGAGGAAGAAATTACAAAAAGAAATATATTATGTAGTTTATTAGCAAGTACTACAAAAAAATATCCAAAAGAAAGATATATGAGTATGAAAAGACAAGAACTTTATGCTGCTGATTTTGGATGTTCTAGTATTGCTAATATTAATGAATCTGTTTTACGCTTTCAAAGTGAATTTTTGAATGAAAAATATACAGAAAAAGGAATGATGAAAGAAACACTAGATTTTTTCCTTTCTATGATTATGGAACCAAATGTAACAGATGGAAGGTTTGATGAAGAACAATTTCATTTAGTTAAGAAAAGAATGAAAAAAAGAATTTTAGAATCACAGGAAAATAATCGCTATATTGCAAAAAGAAGATTAATAGAAACAATGTGTTCTGATACACCTTTAGCTTTTTTTCCACTAGGTAATCTTGAGTTATTAGAACAACTTAGTAATGAAGAGATTTATCAGTATTATTTAGATATTTTACAAAAAGATAGTATTGATATATATGTTTGTGGTGATGTGAACCCAGAAGAAATCAAACAATATTTCTTAGAAAATTTAAAAATTAAAACCACAAAGAAACCATTTTCATTTGAATCTATTTTGATGAATGATATTCGTAAACGTTCTCGTACAATCATAGAAAAAAAGTTTGCACAACAAAGTAATTTAGTAATTGGTTTTAAAATAGAAGAATTAACACCATTTGAAAGAGATTATGTTGCACCAATTTTCTCACAAATTTTAGGAGGTAGTTCAAATTCTAAATTATTTCGTATCATTCGTGAAAAACATTCTCTATGTTATAGTATTTATTCAGCGATTTATGGGTTTGAACATATCATGTTAATTGAAGCTGGAATTGATGCTAAAAATTTCAAAAAAACATTGGAATATACAAAAAAAATATTTAAAGAGATGGAAAAAGGAAAATTTGAAGAAAGCGATGTCAATAATTATATTAAACTTTATTATCATTCTTTAGATGAAATATATGACTCTCCAAATAGTATGATGAATTTTTATGGATCACATATTCGTAGACATACTGATATGATTGATGAAAGAAAAGAAAATATTCAAAAAGTGACAAAAGAAATGGTTATGAAATTAGCCAAAAAGATTCATTTGGATACGATTTATTTATTGGAAGGTGATGTGAACCATGAATAAAATTGAGTTACGTGGTCTTGATTTAACTTGTTATCAAGAAGTATTAAGTAATGGCTTACATGTTTTTATGATTCCTTTTGATAAAGTGAATGCAAAGTATGCTTCATTGACTACTTCTTTTAATTCTACAATCGTTGAATTTGTTCCAGAAGGAAAAAATAAATATCGTAAAGTCCCATCGGGGATTGCACATTTTTTAGAACATCAAATGTTTTCACAAAGCCATCGTCAAAATCCAATGGAATTTTATAGTGAACATTCTTGTGATTGTAATGCTTATACTTCTAAAAAGAAAACAAGTTATGTGTTTTCGGGTACTACTTTTTTTGAAGAAGGTTTAAATTTTCTATTAGATTATGTACAAGATCCGATGATTACAGAAGAAACGGTTCAAAAAGAAAAAGGAATTATTACAGAAGAATTAAAAATGTATGAAGATAAACCTTATTCTAGATTATATGACCAAATATGTTTAAATACATTTCATTCTTTACCTTTTCGCTATCCAATCGGTGGTAGGGTAGAAGATGTAGAAAAAACAACACATGATGAAATTATGGATTGTTATTATACTTTTTATCATCCTAGTAATATGTTTTTGGTAATTACGGGAAATATTAATCCTGAAGAAGTGATTGAAATTATAAAGAAAAATCAGGAAGCCAAACAATTACCAAAATTAAAACAGAGTCCTCGTGTAAAAAAATACAAAGAACCTGTTACTGTATATAAAGATTTTGAAAAAATAAAGATGGATGTTACAGTTCCAAAAATTTGTCTGGGAATTAAGGTAGACGTCAGTGAATTTAACGATCAGGAACGAGATAAAATATCTTATTATTTAAATTTTGCATTTTGGGTTAATTTTGGAGCTACTTCAGATTTTAAAGAAGAAATGATTAAAGAAGGAATTATTACTCATTCCATGAGCTATTCTAAAGAACGGGTAGAAGATTTTTTCTTTATCAATTGTGTAGCTGATACATTTCGTTATGAAGAGTTATTAAAAAGAGCAGTTGAAAAGCTAGAACATTTAACAATTACCGAAGAGGAATTGGAAAGAATGAAACGTGTTGTGATTAGTGATTGTATTTTTGAAAGTGACGATATGTATGGAATGAATCAAAAAATTATGATGGAATATTTACAATATGGTAAGATTGTAGAAGATCGATTATCAATGATACGAAATTTAAATCAAAAGGAATTTTATGAATATATGAAACGTTTAAATTTGAAACATCGGAGTGTTGTTGTAATTGAACCAATCAAAAAGGGATAATCCCTTTTTTTATTGCAATTCTATTAAAAATTGTTTATAATGACTCTAGAGGATGATAACATGAGAGAAAAAAATGGATTTACAATGGTAGAATTACTAGGAGTTTTAGTTATTTTAGCACTTATTACTGCTATTGCAATGCCAGTAATTACTAGTACTTTAAACTCTAGTAGAAAAAGTTCTTATCAAAGACAACTTGATATGATTGTAGCAGGAGCAAAGTCTTATGGTGCAAAAAATATAGGTAATTTACCGGTTTCTGGTAGTTCTAAAACAATTACGTTAAGAGATTTAAAAGATGAAGGATTTGTAGAAGAAGATATTGCTAATCCAGAGACTAAGAAAAAATTTGCGGATACAATGCAAATTCGTATTACAAATAATAATGGTGATATCGAATATACAATTGTAGAATCAACGATTAAAGATCAAAATTAGAAAAAGTATTTTCTTTTTTTCATATTTGTGTTAAAATGTTTTATAGTATGGAGAGATATAAAGTATCCAGGGGTAAATAAGGAGGAATTAGTGTGGGATTTAGTTTAAAAAAATGGATTGATGGTCCTGAAGATGAAATTGATACAAGTGTAGATAATGATAATCCATATTATCTAACATCACCAGAAGAAGCTTTGGCGGAAAATAATGGTGGTACGAAGATGATTTTAATGGAACCACGTGCTTATTCAGAGTCACAACAAATTGTTGATCATTTAAAACACAGAAATCCTGTTGTAGTAAATTTGAAACGAGTTACCAGTGACCAAGCAAAAAGAATTATTGATTTTTTAAGTGGTACTGTATATGCAATTGGTGGAGATTTACAAAAAGTAGGTGGCGGAATCTTTTTGTGTACTCCAAATAATGTTAATGTACAAGGAAAGATTACTGCAGATACAGACGGAAAAGACATCCACGATAATAATGATATTAATATTGAATGGTAAATGAAACATTCACTTAAGCTAAGAGGTGAAATATGGAAAAGTTTAATAGAACACTTCGTGGCTATGATCCTGATGAGGTGAATCGTTTTCTTGATCAAGTAATTGCGCAAGTTGAACAGATTGTTGCTGAAAATAAAGAAAAAGATGCTCGTATTCGTGAATTAGAACATTTCGAACAAGAAAATCGTCGTTTAGTACAAAAAATTGAACAATACGAAAAGGTAGAAGGAACATTGAACCGAGCAATTGTGATGGCTCAAAAGACTTCTGATCAAATGCGTGCTAGTGCTCATCAAGAAGCAGAAGTGATTTTAAGTGAAGCAAAAAAGAATGCTAATCGTATTGTGAATGAAGCACTTTTAAAAGCCGAAAAAACAGAGGATGAAGTAGCTAGATTAAATCGTAATATGAAAATATTTAAACGACGTGTAAGAGAAATTATTGAGGCACAATTAGAAGTTGTAGAAGAAATAGATCATGTAAATATGTAAAAAATAACACCTAAATAATAGGTGTTATTTTTTTATCTAATAGTGGAGCAGGAAGTAAAATCTTTTGTTTTATTTTCTTTGATTGTTGTGTTATTTCATCAAGAGCTCTATTTTCTTCTAAATATGCATTATTTATTTCTTCTTCTTCATTTAAAATAGCATATTGTTCTGTTAAATATTCTATTCCAGTTTTTTCAGAATCTGGTTCTATAAAATAGAAAGTATTATAGTGCATTTTGTCATTTAATGCATCAATTGCTTTTGAGGTATATTGGCTAACAATCAATATATCGCATCCACTATCTAATTTCTTTTGATAATCTTCATACATGATTGTTGTCCATTGTAATTGAATTTTGTAACAAATTTTCATGATTTCTATTTTTTCTGTTAAAGAAGAAATCCAATCTAGGTTTTGCTTTTCTATCATTAATAATTGTTCATCTGAATAATTAGGAAATTCTTTTTTTAATTGCTCAAAAAAATATCCTTTATTAGCTATAATTCTTTCTAAATTTGTATAACTATCAAATTCAAAATAATCTGCAAGCCAGGCAAATTCATTATGGGCTAAATCGTGGATATCTTGTTCACTTAACTTTGTTTGGCTAGGACGGTATTTTAATCCTTCTTGATATAAATGAAAATCAAAAGGCAACCATAAGTTACATGGTTTTAAATTACGTTGCTCTAATTTTTTTTCTGTTAATAATGATTTTAATTGTTCTACTTGATTATAATCTACAGGATGATAAATAACTGCAATTGTTTTCATAATATACACCTACTTACTACATTCTATGTCTATTATAATATTTTTTATAGTGAATAGCAATTACTCTTTCTTTATTTTTTGTCAATATAGTGTGTAATGGAAATTCTTTTTTATTCATAAAATGAAGTGGAGAGTGATTTGTGTTGAAAGATTTTATTAAAAAAATATTTCAAGATTTTTATTTATTTACTGGTGCTTATTCGAATCAAGTATTTCCTGATCCTTTATCAAAAGAAGAGGAGGAGGAATATGTAAAAAAAGCACAGTTAGGGGATAAAGATGCTAGAAATCAATTAATAGAACATAATTTAAGATTGGTAGCACATATTGTGAAAAAGTATGATCATAGAAAAGAAGACGCTGATGATTTGATTAGTATAGGAACAATTGGGCTTATTAAAGGAGTTGATAGTTATTCCTATAAAAAGGGAACAAGAATTACAACTTATTGTGCGAGATGTATAGAAAATGAAATATTGATGTATTTTCGTAGTGATAAAAAAAATAGTAAAAATGTATCAATTAATGAAGGAATAGGGTTTGATAAAGATGGAAATGAAATTACTTTTTTAGATGTGTTGAAGACTCCAAAACCTGATTTTGCTTTAGATTTATATCAACAAACAAATATTGGATTATTAAAGCAATATTTCCCTGTTTTAACGAAAAGAGAACAGGAAATTATAAATAAAAGATATGGACTATCGGGACAGAAAGAAACAACACAAAAAGAAATTGCAAAAGAATTAGGAATTTCTAGAAGTTATGTATCTAGAATAGAAAAAAGGGCACTTACAAAACTATTAAGAGAATTTATGAAAGGGAAGAATATATCATAGTCCCTTTTTTGATTGACGGAAAAGATTGGACATGCTATGATTAAAGTAACATAGGAGTGATGATATGAAGAATATGAAAAAAGGATTTACGTTAGTTGAATTATTAGCTGTATTAGTGATTTTAGCTTTTATTTTATTAGCGACAGTTCCTGCTGTATCAGGTATTTTAAGTAGAAATAAACAAAGATTATATCGAGAACAAGTAGATTTAATTGTGAAAACAAGTAAAGATTGGGCACTAAAAAACTCTAGTATGTTACCACAACAAAATCAGGATGTTCCATATTATTTATCTTTGAATGAATTATCAAATGATGGTTTGATTGATAGTGATAAAATATATGATCCTAGAACAAAAGAACAAATGCATGGTTGTGTTAGAATTTCATTTTCTAATAATCAATATCAATATGAATATCTAGAAAAAGATTGTAGTGAATTTACAGATTCATTGTTACCTGTAATTACAGTTAGTGGAGGAGATAATCAGAAAGTTGAAATTAAAACAACTTATACTTTACCAACTGTAACAGCTGAAAGTGCTAGTGGAGTTTCTCTTCCTGTGACAGGACCAGTGATAAAAACAAATGGCAAGACTGTATCTTCTATTACTACAAACGAATTACGACAAGTATATACTCTTACTTATTCTGCTACTGATACAAGTACTGGATATAAAAGAAATTATACAGTTACACTTACGGTTGTTGATACAAAACCACCTGTGATTACAGTATTAGGAAGTAATAAAAGTCAAACGATTCAAGTTAAAAAAGGAGATAACTTTGTAATTCCAACAGCGACAGTAACTGATAATAGTGGAAAAACAATTAAAGCAACAACAACAGGTAGTGTGAATACAAGTAAAACTGGTACTTATACAATTACTTATTTAGCGACAGATGATGCGAAAAATGATACTGCTTTAATACTTACAGTTAAAGTTGTTTAAAAAAATTGAGAGAGTTGTAAAATAACTCTCTTTTTGTTTACACTATTTTGATAGAAATACTACCCAAAATTTGCAAAAATTGGTATAATGTATGATAGGTGATACTATGAATAAGACTAAGATAGTTGCAACCATAGGTCCTGCGAGTCAAGATAAGCAAATTTTAAAGCAAATGATATTAGCTGGTCTTGATGTAATTCGTATTAACATGAGTTATGCTGATTATGATTTTTGTGATGACGTGATTACAAAATTAAATCAATTAAATGAAGAGTTAAATACAAATGTAGCTATTATGATGGATTTAAATGGACCTACAATTGTTGTAAATCAATTGAAGAAGAAAACGGTTGAACTAAAAGAAGGACAAATTGTAGAAGTTTATACGGATGAAAGAGTAGGAGATGAAACATTTTTTTCTATTTCTTATCAATCATTAGTGCAAGAATTAAAATATAATTCACACTTAATTTTAGGTGACAATGAAGTGGTTTTGAAAATTGTTGATAAAAGAGAAGATGTCCTTACTTGTGTGGTAGAAAAATCAGGAGTATTAAAAGCAGGAATGAAAGTGATATCTCCTGATTGTAAATTAAATTTGCATTTTTTAACGGAAAAAGATAAACAAGATATTGTATATGCTCATGAACATCAAATTGATTTTTTAGCATTATCATTTGTTCATTCTAGTGAAGATGTATTAGAAGTAAATGACTTATTGATTCAATTAAATGATAATCGTATTTCGATTTTGACTAAGATTGAAACAGAAGAAGCGGTAGAAGAAATCGATGAAATTATTCGCGTATCAGACGGTATTTTAATTGCAAGAGGTGATTTAGGAGTGTCGCTTCCTGTGGAAAGAGTTCCTGGTATTCAGAAGATGATTATTCATAAGTGTCATAACGAAGGAAAAGTAAGTTTGGTAGCAACTGAATTTTTGGCAAGTATGGAAAATTCAAATCATCCTACACGTGCGGAAGTAAGTGATGTTGCAAATGCAGTATTAGATGGAGTAGATGCAGTGATATTAAGTGGAGAAACAACTGTTGGTAAATATCCTATTGAAGTATTAACAATGATGGAAAAGATTATAGAAACAGCAGAAAAAGATATTCCATATTATGAACTTTTAGATAGTGCAATGAGGACGGAAGAAGAAGGTATTACTGGTTCGATTGCTTATAGTGTAGCGACTTGTGCGAATAGATTAAGATGTGTTGCAATTGTTACACCAACAGTTACAGGATATACAGCGCGCCGTATTAGTCGTTTTAGACCATCTTGTCCAATTGTTACATTATCTTCTGATGAAGCTGTGATTAAGCAATTATCTCTTTGTTTTGGTGTATATGGAGTTAAAATATCTGAGTTTACTTCATTTGATAAAATGATGAAGCAATCAATTAGTAGTTTAAAAGAATTTATGGATACCAAAGAACATGATAAAGTAATTATTACTGGTGGTTATCCATTTCATGAAGTAAAACATACAAATTTTATGAGAATAGAAGAATTGTAAAGGGGGGATACATATGTATCCATTAGGTAGTCAATTTGAATTTGATAAAACAAAAGGAGTAGCAAATCAAAAAGCCATCTTTCAAGGTGAGAAATATCGTATTACAGTGTTAACAGAGCGTTTAATTCGCTTGGAATATCAAGAAGATGGAATATTTGAAGATCGTTTAACGGAATTAGTTACAAATCGTAGTTTTCCAATTCCTAAATTTCAATTTAAAGAAGATGCTGTATCATTAGAAATTACAACTAAGTATTTTCATTTATTTTATTTAAAAAATCGTTCCTTTGCTGGTTCTAAGATGAATCCAATTGGAAATTTACGTATTAATTTATTAAACAGTGATCGTATTTGGAATTATGGCCATCCCGAGGTTAGAAATTATGGGGCTCCAGGAATTAGTATGGATACAGATGAAAAATTCGGAAAAGGATTGTATTCTGCTGATGGTTTTGCAACCATTGATGATTCTAATGGCTTAGTCATTGAAGATGGGGGAACATTAAAAGAAAGAACATCTAAAGGAATTGATATTTATGCATTTTTCTATTTAAAAGATTTTGCACTTTGTTTAAAAGATTATTTTGGATTAACTGGTTTTCCATCTTTAGTACCAAGATATGCGCTTGGAAATTGGTGGAGTCGAAATGTTAGTTATGATGAAAAACAAGTAAGTGAATTAATACAAGAATTTGATGATTTTGATATACCACTTTCTATTTTGCTTTTAAATAAAGATTGGCATAAAAAAGATATTTCTAAGAAACAATATTCTGGTTTTTCATTTGATTCTTCTAGATTTCCAACTCCTGATAAGATGGTGAATTTATTACATTCTAAAGGAGTTCGTTTAGGACTTACATTAAATCATTTTGATTATATTCATAATTATGAAACAAATTATCAAAAAGTAATTGAATATTTAAGAGCAGATGAAAAAGGAAGAATTCCTTTTCAAATGTTTGATTCAAAATTTATTGATGTATATTTAAAAATATTAATTCATCCATTAGATAATATGGGCGTTGACTTTTATTTTATAGATATCGATCAGATGAAAAAGATGAATGATTTAAGGTTATTGCAACATTATCATTTTTATGATATGAGGCGTAATTTTAAACGTCGTCCAATGGTACTTTCACGTAATACTAATTTAGCACCTCATCGTTATCCTGTTCTTTATTCAGGTAAAACGATTGTAAGTTGGGATACATTAAAGAAAGTTCCTCTTTATAATGCGAGTGCTTCTAATATAGGGGTATCTTTCTGGAGTCATGATATTGGTGGATATTATAAAGGAATTGAAGATAATGAACTTTATACTCGTTTCATTCAATTAGGAACATTTAGTCCAATTTTAAAATTAGGTAGTGAAACGGGAAAATATTATAAAAGAGAACCATGGCGTTGGAGTGTAAAAACTTATCGTATTGCCAAGGACTACTTACAACTAAGACATCGTTTGATTCCATATTTGTACGCAGAAAGTTATAAATATTCTAAATATGGAATGCCAATTGTTCAACCAATTTATTATCAAATGCCTGAACTTTATGATGATGATTTATATAAAAATGAATATTTCTTTGGAACTGAATTATTTGTATGTCCAATTATTTCAAAAAAAGAGTATTTAATGAATCGAGTTATTCATAAGTTTTATATGCCAAATGGTACATGGTATGACTTTATGACAGGTAAAAAATTTCCTGGAGGTAAGAAGTATGTTTCTTTCTTTAAAGATGAAGATTATCCAGTATTTGCTAAATCTGGTTCTATTATTCCATTTGGTACTCATGAAAATATGAATGATACAACACCACCAAAAGATATGGAAATTCACATTTTCCCTGGTAAGAATAATCAGTATAATTTATATGAAGATGATGGTGTCAGTGATTTATATCGTCAAGGATATTATTTATTAACTTCTATTGATTATAATTATTTACCAAATAATTACACAGTTATTATTCGTGCTATTGAAGGAAAAAGTGGTATTATTCCTGAAAAAAGAAATTACAAAATTCGTTTCCGTAATACGAAAAAAGCTGAAGATGTAGTTGTATTCTTTAACGAAAATAAAATTCAATCAAAATCTTGGATTGAAGGAACAGATTTTATTGTTGAAGTTAAAGATGTTCCAACAATCGGACAACTTACAATTAATTGTAAAGGAAAAGATATTGAAATTGATGCTTTACGTTTAATTAATGATGATATTGAATCAATTATTAATGATTTACAAATCGAAACAGAAATGAAAGAAGTGATTGATTCTATTTTATTTAGCAATTTACCAATTAAAAAGAAAAGAATTGAAATTCGTAAATTGAGAAGAAAAGGTTTGGAAAGAAAATTTGTTCGTTTATTCCTAAAATTACTTGAATATATTGAACAAATATAATATAATAAATTTGTTTTTTGAAAGGCGAAGAAAAAGAGTAGTAATAAAAAGTCATGAAAAAGAGAGCTAATGGTTGGTGTAAATTAGCCATGATGATTATGAACTTGCTTTGGAGCTGTCGATAGACCGGTTCATACCGTTATTATGATAAAGTGCATAAAGTATTATGAATTAAGGTGGTACCGCGGTAATTCCGTCCTTAAATTGATAATACTTTTTTGTGTATGAAAGGGATGGAATGTTGAAAGAGATTATTTTATTTGTTTTTTCTGTTTTTTTAGTATATGGAATATATGCTTTGCTGATTTTAAAAAGTAAAAAAAGATTAGAGGCTTATAAAACAAGTGCTGAAATGAAGTTGTTAGAAAGTAAATATCATGTTGATATCAAAAATATGGAATTTTATTCTTTAGCACGTATGGTGTTAATGGTAAATACACTTGATATTTGTATTTCAGCAGCAGTGGCAAGTCTGGTAGCCCACTGGCTATTAAAATTTGTGGTAGGATTTATAGTATTAGTGATCATGATAGTAATCAGTTATACATTACTTAGTAAATATTTGAAAAAGAGAGGAAAGATGTAATATGTACGAAGCAACAAAGGTAGAAAAAAAATGGCAAAATTATTGGGATGAACATCAAACATTTAAGACAGATATTTGGGATTTTTCGAAACCAAAGTATTATTGTTTAGATATGTTCCCATATCCATCTGGACAAGGATTACATGTTGGACATCCAGAAGGGTATACAGCAACAGATATTATTTCTCGTTATAAACGTATGAAAGGATTTAATGTACTTCATCCAATGGGATGGGATGCATTTGGACTTCCAGCAGAGCAATATGCAATTAATACCGGAAATCATCCGTCTGGTTTTACAGAAAATAATATTCAAACATTTAAAAGACAATTAAAAATGTTAGGTTTTTCTTATGATTGGAATAGAGAAATTTCAACGGCAGATCCTAAATTTTATAAATGGACACAATGGATTTTTAAAAAATTATATGAAGATGGTTATGCGAAATGTGTTAATATGCCAGTAAATTGGTGTGAAGAATTGGGAACGGTTCTTGCTAATGATGAAGTAATTGATGGAAAAAGCGAACGTGGAGGTTTTCCTGTTGTACGTAAAAATATGAGACAATGGGTTTTAACAATTCCAAAGTATGCAGAAAGATTATTAGAGCAATTAGAAGAATTAGATTGGCCAATGTCTACGAAAGAAATTCAAAAGAATTGGATTGGAAAATCAATTGGAGCTCATGTTCAGTTTAAAATTAAAGATACAGATTTAGAGTTTACAGTGTTTACAACAAGACCTGATACTTTATTTGGTGCGACTTATTGTGTTATGGCACCAGAACTCGAATGTGTAGAAAAGATTGCAACAGAAGATAAGAAAGAAGAAATAGAAGCGTATAAAAAGAAGTGCGCTACAAAATCAGAGTTAGAGAGAACAGAGTTAAATAAAGATAAAACAGGTGTATTTACAGGTGCTTATGCTATCAATCCTGTAAATGGTAAAGAAATTCCTATTTGGATTAGTGATTATGTATTAGCAGGGTATGGCACTGGAGCCATTATGGCTGTACCAGCTCATGATACTAGAGATTATGAATTTGCAAAAAAATTTGATATTCCAATGATTCAAGTATTAGATGGTGGAGATATCACAAAAGAGGCGTTTACTGAAGATGGAGTTCATGTGAATTCAGAATTTTTAAATGGTCTTGGAAAACAAGAAGCCATTGATAAAATGATTGCTTGGTTAGAAGAACATCATGTTGGAAAAAAACAAATTAATTATCATATTCGTGATTGGATTTTTGCTCGTCAAAGATATTGGGGAGAACCAATTCCTATTGTTCATTTTGAAGATGGTAGTATGAAAGCATTAGATGATAAGGAATTACCATTAGTGCTTCCAGAATTAGAAGATTATCGTCCAAGTAAAAATGGCGAATCACCACTAGAAAAAGCAAAAGATTGGGTATCTGTTACGATAGATGGTAAAAAAGCAAAAAGAGAAACTTCTACAATGCCTGGAAGTGCTGGATCTAGTTGGTATTTCTTAAGATATATTGATCCAGAAAATGATCATGAAATTGCTGATAAAAAATTATTAGAACATTGGTTACCAGTTGATTTATATGTTGGTGGACCAGAACATGCTGTAGGACATTTATTATATTCTAGATTTTGGACGAATTATTTATATGATAAAGGAATCGTTCCAGTAAAAGAACCATTTAAAAAATTATGTCATCAAGGAATGATTTTAGGTTCTAATGGTGAAAAAATGAGTAAATCACGTGGAAATGTAATCAATCCTGATGATATTGTAAAAGAATATGGAGCAGATACACTACGTGTGTATGAAATGTTTATGGGACCATTAGAAGCAAGTAAACCTTGGGATACAAAAGGAGTAGAAGGTTCTAGAAGATTTTTGGATCGTATTTATCGCTATTTTGTAGAAGAACATCGCGTGAAAGATGAAGCAAATAAAAATTTAGAAATGATTTATCATGCTACAGTGAAAAAAGTAACAAATGATTATGAAACATTAAATTTCAACACAGCAATTAGTCAAATGATGATTTTTGTAAATGCTATTTATAAAGAAGAATTTATTCCAAAGGAATATGCAGAAGGATTTATTAAACTATTAAGTCCACTTGCTCCTCATATTGCAGAAGAAATTTGGAGTATTTTAGGACATAACGATACCATTACTTACGAATCTTGGCCAACTTATGATGAAAGTAAATTGAAAGTTGATACATTTACAATGGTTGTACAAGTAAATGGAAAAGTAAGAGGAAAAATGGATGTATCTAGTGATACTTCAAAAGAAGAGATGGAAGAACTTGCAAAAAGTATAGAAAATGTAAAGAAAAATATGGAAGGGAAAGAAATTGTAAAAATTATCACAATTCCTTCTAAGTTAGTGAATATTGTAGTAAAATAGAAAGTATATGTCATTGACATATGCTTTTTTAATGAATGGAAGGTGTGGTTTAATGAAGAAAAAAGCAATTAATTTGAGTGATCGATTTTTCATGACAAATATAACAAGATATGCAGAAATTTATCGAGAAACAAGAAACGTGATTGAACTTTTGGAATGTATTTTAGAAGGCATTTCTGAAAGTGTTTTGAATAGAGGAATATGTCGTAAAGTTAGTCATGATTTAGAATGTTATTTTTTTGATTATCATAATAATCCAATAAATTTAAAAATAAATCAGAATATGGATGAAGAAGGACTAGAACATATTTCATTTGAAATAACAAATGACAATAATACTTTTTTTATAAGTTCTAAAAAATTAATATTAGTTGTTCAATCTGGAAATTGGAGTCGAAAATTAGAGTATGACTCAAAAAAACCAACTCAGTTAGTTATGAAAGACTATTTTATGAAAAAAAAGAAAAAAATACAACGTGGAATTACGATTTCTACATTTGATGAAAATGGTTATGAAAAACATCGCATCAGTAAACATACTTTACTAAAAAGTGGTAAAGAAATATTTAGCCAATATGATGAAAAAAAATTACAACCAATTTATGAAGTAAGTGAATGGTATCGCGATGAAAGATATCCTGAACAAGTAATTATTACAGAGTGTGATGTTTATCCTGAAAATAATCAATCGATGATACAAAATTTAAAAAGTGAAAGTTATTTTTTAAATCCTCAAGAACCATTTTTATTAGATAATTTATATAACATGAATGGAAGATTAAAGGATGAAGATAAAGAATTGTATTATAGTCAAATTTCATATTATATTGATAGTGTGAAACAAAAAATAAAAAAACGAAAATAAATAACCATTATTGCTACTTTGTTTTAAATTCGTTATAATAAATGAGAGGTTATAATATGGAAATAGATTTATATCATTATGAAAAGGAATTATGGAACCAAGGAATTCAATATATTGGCGGTGTAGATGAAGTAGGAAGAGGCCCTTTAATTGGTCCAGTTGTAACAGCATGTGTTGTACTTCCTAGTGATTTTTCATTGCCAGGATTAAATGACTCTAAAAAATTATCCGAAAAAAAAAGAGAAATGTTTTATCAATATATTATGGAGCATGCATTAGCGGTTGAAATTGGTATGGATTCTCCAGAGAGAATTGATGAAATTAATATTTATCAAGCTTCGAAAGAAGCAATGATAAAAGCTATTCACAAAGTTCAGAAAAAATTACCACTTGAATATGTCTTAACAGATGCTATGCCAATGCAATTAGATATTCCTGTGATGTCTATTGTAAAAGGAGATGCAAAAAGTATTAGTATTGCTGCAGCTAGTGTAGTAGCTAAAGTAACTAGAGATCATATGATGATTGAATTAGATAAAAAATATCCTCAATATGGTTTTAAAAATCATAAAGGGTATCCTACTAAAAAACATTTAGAAGCCATTTGTACTTATGGTTTAATTGATGGCTATCGTAAGACTTATGGTCCAATCAAAAAAATATTGGAGGGAAAATAAAATGAATCAAAATCCATTTCAAAGGGAATATATGGGACGAAGAGACCCAAAAGTAATACGTGAAGAAAATGCGACAAAAGTTTATCAAAATCGTATGCAACAAATTCATCAACCAAAAGCACCAGAACCAAAGCCAACCAATTTTGTAGATCAAGAATTAAAAAGACGTCAAAATGATTTACGTATTTTAAGAAATAATCCGATGAATAGAAAGAATCGACCATTTTAATATGAATATTGAAACAATTATCACTGGTGCATTAGAAGAAAACTGTTATGTGGTTACTTTGAAATCTAAAGCATTAATTGTGGATCCTGGAGATGATTTTCAGCGTATTAAAAAAGCTTATAAAGATTATGATGTGATTGGAATTTTATTAACACATCGTCATTTTGATCATATTGGAGCTTTATTAGAAGTAGTACAAGATACACAGGCAGCGATTTTTGAAAATTCTAATTTAAAAGAGAAAATTTATCAAGTAGGACCATTTCAATTTCAAGTAATTTTTACAAAGGGGCATACAAAAGATTCTGTTACATATTATTTTAAAGAAGAGAAATGTATGTTTGTTGGTGATTTCATATTTCAGGGTAGTATTGGTAGAATGGATTTAGAAGGTGGAGATGAAGAACAAATGAAAGAAAGCCTTCATAAAATCAAACAATATCCTGATGATATTGTTTTATATCCTGGACATGGACCTAGAACCAGTTTAAAAGAAGAAAAACAATATAATCCTTATTTTTAAAGAAGTTTTTACTTCTTTTTCTTTCTTTAAAGGAAAAGATATTTATGATGATGTATATATAAGTAGAAAGTTGACAAATATGGATGTATTTGATATAACTTATTTTTAGAAAAGGTGGATTAGTATGCATAAAAAAAATTTAGTCATTGTGGAATCTCCAAGTAAATCGAAAACAATTGAAAAATACTTGGGAAATGATTATAAAGTAGTTTCTAGTAAAGGTCATGTTAGAGATCTTGCAACTTCTGGAAAATATGGATTAGGTGTTGATATCGAAAATCATTTTGCACCTAAATATGTGACAATTAAAGGCAAGAAAAAAGTAATTGATGAGTTAAAAAAAGATTGTAAAAATGCGAGTTTTGTTTATCTTGCAACCGACCCTGACCGAGAGGGAGAAGCAATTAGTTGGCATTTATATGATGTATTAGGTTTAAATGAGCAACAATATGATAGAATTGTTTTTCATGAAATTACAAAACCAGCTATTTTAGAAGCTTTAAAACATCCACGTAAAATTGATCAAGATTTAGTGAATAGTCAAGAGACAAGAAGAATTTTAGATCGTATTATTGGATTTCGTCTTTCTAAATTTATTCAATCCAAAACAAGTGGTAGTTCTGCAGGTAGAGTACAAAGTGTAGCTCTTAAATTAATTGTTGATAGAGAAAGAGAAATTGAAAGCTTTCAAAAAGAAGAATATTGGACCATTACAGCAAAATTTAATCAGTTTGATGCTGATTTATTTCAATATGACCATAAGGATATTGAAGTAAAAACAGAAGAAGAAGCAAATCAGATTTTAGAACAATTAAAACCAATTTTTGAAATAGAAACAGTAGAAAAGAAAAAGAAAAATAAAAAATCAAGACCTCCATTTATTACTAGTACATTACAACAAGATGCTTCTAATAAATTAGGTTTTACTGCTAAAAAAACGATGAGTATCGCTCAAAAACTATATGAAGGAATTGATCTTGGTAGTGAAACAGTTGGTCTTATTAGTTATATGCGTACCGATTCTATTCGTTTAAGTGATGAATTTATTAAAAGTGCTTATGGTTATATTAAGAAAACATATGGAGAAGAATATGTTGGAGTAGCAAAACAAGGCAAGAAAAAAGAAAATGTTCAAGATGCCCATGAAGCAATTCGACCAACGAGTGTAAATCGTACCCCAGAAAGTGTAAAAGAATATTTAACCAATGATGAATATAAATTATATCGTATGATTTATTATCGTGCTCTTTCTTCACTTATGAAGGATGCAAAAACAGAAAATACAACGGTTATTTTAAATAATGAAAATTATCAATTTAAAGCTACTGGACAAACATTGTTATTTGATGGATATTTACGTGTTTATGCAGATTATGAAAATACTTTAGAAACTGTATTACCTGTATTTGACAAGAAAAAAGAACCTATGATGGAATCAAAAGAGATTATCAAAGAACAACATTTTACAAAACCAAAACCACGTTATACAGAAGCAAAATTAATTAAAGAAATGGAAGAATTAGGAATTGGACGTCCTAGTACTTATGCAACAATATTAGATAATATTAAAACACGTGGTTATGTTATGATGCAAGAAAAGAAATTTGTTCCAACAGAGATTGGAATTGAAGTTACTGATAAATTACAACATAGTTTTTCTCATTTAATTAATGTAAAATATACGGCTAAAATGGAAGAAGATTTAGATAAAATTGCGGATGGTAAAAAAGTTTGGTATCATACCTTAGAAAAATTTTATAAAGAATTTGAACCATCATTGCAAGAAGCTTTTGACAAAGTGGCTAAAAAAGAACCTGAAAAAACAGGAGAAAAATGTCCAGAATGTGGTAGTGACTTAGTCATTCGTAAAGGTCGTTATGGACAGTTTACTGCTTGTAGCAATTATCCAACTTGTAAATATATTAAGCAAGAAAAAAAAGAAGAAGTTATCATATGTGATTGCCCTAACTGTGATGGAAAAATTATTGAAAAGAAAAGTCGTAAAGGTAAAATCTTTTATGGATGTAATCACTTCCCAAAATGTAAAACAGCTTACTGGGATCAACCTTTAGGAGAAAAGTGCCCCGAATGTGGTTCTATGTTAGTAGAAACGAAGAAAAAAGTGATTAAGTGTAGTTCTTGTGAATATATAAAATAACTGTATTAGGATTCTAATACAGTTTTTTGTTTTCAAAAAATAAAAAATATAATATAATCGAAGTAGGGGGATTATTTATGGATTCTAGAACGTGGGTTATGGAAAATTTTAGTGATGAAACTTTTCAAATTATGGATGATGTAGAATTATTTGAAATGTTATGTAATATTGTAGATGGAGCTCATAATTATCTTGATTATTGTAATGTAGAAGATATTGAAACAATGTTAGAAATGGGTGTTGTTGGAAGAAAAATGAAAAAATTATGGGATATGTCTGGACATAAAGAATATGTTTTTTGTTATTATTTATCCTTTTTACCATTTGCTTTTACGAAAGAGCAAATTATTTCCAATTTAATGTTAAAAAAGCCAGTTCCTTTTATCAAAAATTTTAAAAGTTTTAGGAAAGAATATCCATTAACAAATAGTGATTATTTAAATAGTAATACGCGAATTCATGTAGCTCGAATGAAACATGATTTAAGAAATAAACTTATTGATCGTTATAATCATCAAGCAAAAATAGAACATAATCATTTATTAAAAGAAGAACCTGCTATTATACAAAAAGAAATGATGAAAGAAGATTCATTGGTAGATATTTATAATGTTTATTATGGTGTAAGAGAAGATGAATTAGGGATTCGTTATCCTTTGTTTTTACAAAAAAAAGAAAATGTGTTTTTTGGAAAAAAAGGATTGCAATATCAATTTCAAGAAATTCCCTGTTTAGATATTTATTATTTACCTGCTGATTTTCATGATTTTTCCAAGGCTTTTTTTGAACCTTATCAAGATTATGAGATTCCTAATAATTGGAATTATTTGCATATATCTTCTATTATAGAAATTTTTAAAGTTGCTCAACAAATTATAAATAAAAATAGTAATATGTCATGGCAAGAAAAATATATTTACAATATGAAGATTCAAATGTTTTTTGATACAATTGATAAAAATGGTTTTATGAAAGTAAGAGATTTAATGTCTTTTCATGAGTTATGTGCGACTTGTTATGATTTGGTATTTCAAATTAATATTGATTATGACTATCCAAACAAACAAAAAACTATTCAATATTTCAATTAAAGTGCTTTGCACTTTTTTTCTTTGTTTTATAGAAAAGATAGTAAGAAACGTGTTATAATATCTATGTTATAAAAAAAGAAAGGGCGATATAATGAAATCTTTAGATAAAGAACATGTAAAACATGTTGCAAAATTAGCGCGTCTTAGATTAGATGAAAATGAAGTTTCAAAATATGAAATTGCTTTAAATCAAATTTTAGAAGAAATTGAAAAAATAGAAAACGTAGAATTAACTACAAATGTAGAATTAATTGCGCCTACTGAAAATCATGATTTATATTTTCATGATACAGTAAAAAATGAATTGAAAAGAAATATTGTGTTAAAAGCATGTGGTGTTGATGAAACACATGAATATATAGAAGTTCCAAAGGTGATAGCTGATGAAGAAAACTAATTATTTAGAAAAAAGTTTTAAAGAATTAAATGAATTATTAAAAAATAAAGTGATTACACCAACTGATTTAGTAGAAGAAGCTTTTGCTCGTATTGAGGAAAGTGATTTGAATGCTTTTATAACACTAGACAAAGAAAATGCTTTAAAAGAAGCAAAAGAATTAGAAAATATGGAAGTAGATAATGTGTTGTTTGGACTTCCTATTGCTATTAAGGATAATATTACAACAAAAGATTTAAGAACAACTTGTGCTTCTCATATGCTTGAAAACTTTATGCCAATTTATGATGCGACAGCTGTTGAAAAATTAAAAGCAAAACATATGATTATTATTGGAAAAACAAATATGGATGAATTTGCCATGGGTTCAACTGGTGAAACAAGTTATTTTGGAAATATTTTAAATCCATGGAATAAAAAATTAGTTCCAGGAGGTAGTAGCAGTGGTAGTGCAGCTAGTGTTAGTGCTCGTATTGTTACATCTGCACTTGGTAGTGATACAGGTGGAAGTATACGTCAGCCTGCAAGCTTTTGTGGAATTGTAGGACTAAAACCTACTTATGGAAGAGTAAGTCGTCATGGATTAATTGCCTTTGGTTCTAGTTTGGATCAAATTGGACCAATGACTAAAACTGTGGAAGATAATGCTATTTTATTAAATGCGATTAGTGGAGTAGATGAAAATGATTATACTTCTAAAGATGTTACTGATGATTTTACAACTTATTTAGGAAAAGATATTAAAGATTTAAAGATAGCAGTTCCAACTTATTTTATGAGTGAACAAGTAAATGAAACTGTGCGTGAAAAAGTATTAGAAGTAATCCACCATTTAATGAAACAAGGATGTGTGGTAGAAGAAGTAAATATTCCTTATTTAGAATATGCGATTCCTTTATATCAAATTATAGGATTAGGAGAAGCTAGTAGTAATTTAGCACGTTATGATGGCGTAAAATATGGCTATAAAGCACCAAATTATGATTCTTTAGAAGATATGTATGAAAAAACAAGAAGTGCTGGCTTTGGAGAAGAAGTAAAAAGACGTATTATGATTGGTACTTTTATGTTAAGTGGAGAAAATGCAAATCAATATTATCATAAAGCATTAAAAGTACGTGAAATGTTAACAGATGGTTTTAGAAAAACTTTTGAAAAATATGATTTGATTATTGGTCCAACAAATACGAATGTTGCATATCCATTAGGACAAAAGGGTGATGATGCCTTAAAAAGTTTCTATGATGATATTTTAACAATACCAGTAAATATGGCTGGTCTTCCTGCAATGAGTTTACCAATTGGTTTTACTGAAGAACATTTACCAATCGGTCTTCATATTATCGCATCATATTTTAATGAAGGAAAAATCTATACTTTAGCATCTTATTTAGAAAAATATTTAAATCTTTCATTAGATCCAAATAAAAAGGAGGAAGAAACATGCTAGTACCAACAATTGGAATTGAAGTTCACGTAGAATTAAAAAGCAAAGCGAAAGTTTATTCTACAGCTAAGAATGAATTTAGTTATGAACCAAATACAAATGTTACACTAATAGATTTAGGTTATCCGGGAACTCTTCCTAAGTTAAATCGTGAAGTGGTAAATATGGCTTTAAAAGCAGCACTTGCTTTAAATTGTGAAATTAGTAAAGATATGCATTTTGATCGTAAAAATTATTTTTATCCTGATTTACCAAAAGGATATCAAATTACGCAAAGTATGACACCAATTGGACATGATGGATATTTAGAGATTGAAGTAAATGGTAAGAAAAAACAAATTGGTATTGAAAGAATTCATATTGAAGAAGATACTTGCAAAAGTATTCATGGTGAAACAGGTACTTTATTAAACTTTAATCGTGCTGGAGTACCACTTGTTGAAATCGTTTCTAAACCAGTGATTGAAACACCTGAAGAAGCAGTTTTATATCTTGAAAAATTAAGAGAAACTTTACTTTATTTAGGAATTAGTGATGTAAAAATAGAAGAAGGAAGTATGCGCTGTGATGCCAATATTTCATTGCATGAAGAAAATACGGATACTTTTGGAACCAAATGTGAAATAAAAAATATTGGATCTATTCATAATGTAGGAGTAAGTCTTCATTATGAAGAAAATCGTCAACGTGAAATTTTAGAAAATGGGGGTCAAATTCTCCATGAAGAAACAAGAAGATTTGATGATAAAACAGGTAAGACAATTTTAATGCGTACAAAGGAAACAGGAAATGATTACAGATACTTTCCAGAACCGGATTTACCAATGATTCATTTAACTTTAGAAGAAATAGAAAATACAAAAAAACAATTGCCAATTATGCCAGATGTTTTAAGAGAAAATTATAGGAAACTTGGATTAAACGAAAATCAAATTAAAACGATTATTGCAGCACGTGATTTATGTGAATTTTATGAACAAGAAAGAAAGCTTTGTGATGCTAATGTGCTTGCTAATTATTTAACTGGTGATATTTTATCATTTTTGAATCGTGAAAAAATAAATATTAATGAATTAAAAATGGATGTGAAAGAATTAGAAGAATTTGTAAATCGCATGGCAAAAAAAGAATTTTCTTCAAAACAAGGAAAAGAATTATTAAATGAACTATTGGAAAATGGAGGAAAAGTAGAAGAAGTTATAAAAAAATTAGGTCTTGCACAAATTAGTGATACTAGTGTATTAGAAGAAATGATTATAAAAATTGTAAATAATCATCCAGATAGTGTAAAAGATTATAAAGAAGGAAAAGATCGTGCTATTAAATTTTTGATGGGACAAGTCATGAAAGAAACAAAAGGACAAGCAAATCCATCATTAGCAATGGAAATTTTAAAAGCAGAATTGTCCAAATAATGATTTGTAAAATACATAAAATTATAGTATAATGAGTCCAGTAATATGAAGATATTGGGGTGAAGATATTTGAAAGATTTTGTAAAATTAGTGAAAAAAAATAAGAAAGTTTCAATTGTAATTGGAATTATTTTGATTGTTATAATCTTATTTTTCTTATTGAAAGGTTGGATGTTTCCAGATATTTCAAAAAGTTTATATGGTAATCGTCTAGAAGGAATCGAAGATGTTCCAATCGAAGAAAAACAAGTAACTGAATTAAAAAATAAAATAAAAGATAATTCTTTTGTAAAAAATGTTGACTACAGACTTCAAGGTAGACTTGTAAATGTTGAAGTAGAGGTATCTAAAGATGCAGATAAAGAAAAAGTAAAAGAACTAGCTAACGTTTTAACAGAAACTTTTACAAATGAACAAAAGAAATATTATGATCTTCAAATTTTTATTAGTTCTAGCGATTATTCAAGCAATGTAATTGGTTATAAGCATAAATCAAGTGAATCTTTTGCTTGGACCAGTAATTAGTAAGGTGGTAATATGAAAAATAAAAAAATCATTTTATGGAGTATTGTGATTTTTCTTGGCCTAGTTATAGCAGGGGGAGTATTTTATTATTTTTATAAAGAAAATTCAAAAACAACTCTCACATTAGCTGAAAAACAATGGATTGAAAATAATAAAAACAAAGTATTTGATATTGGGGTTATGAATAATGTTTTGGTTTTTACGAATCAAGGAAAAGGAGTATTTTTTGACTTTTTAGCAGATTTAGAAAAAGATACAGAATTAGAATTTAACGAGTTATCATATGAACGTGATGATAAATCGGAATCAACTTATCAATTTCGTACTGTTTCAAACCCTGGTAAAAATGATATTGTATTTTATGAAGATAATTATGCAATTTTAACTACAGAACAAGAAAAGTATAATAGTTTACAAGAATTAGATAATAAAACTTTTGGCGTATTAAAAAGCGATATTGATCAAGTTACAAAATATTTAGATGGTATAGAAGAAATTAAATTTCAACCATTTGATAATGCAACAAGTATGATTGAAGCTTTAAATAATGAAAAAAATTCATTAGATGGAATTGTATTACCAAAACTTTATTATTTAAAAGAAATTTTAGAATCTAAAAAGTTAAATATTGCGTACAATATTGCAAGCTATAAAGTAAATTATGTTTTGACATTAGGCGATGATAATCGTTTAAATAATATTTTGAAAAAGTATAGTAAGAAATGGTTAAAGGAATCTTTTTCTGATTCTTATCATATGAACTTTAATGATGCGTTTTTCTCATATTCAGATTATTCTGAAAATGATAGAGCAAAGTTTAAAGGAAAAACTTATACTTATGGATTTGTTGAAAATATTCCGTTTGATACAATTATGAGTGGTAAATTACTAGGAATGAATAGTAATTTAATTAAAGAATTTTCCGATTTAAGCGATATTGAGATTAAGTTTAAAGAATATTCTAATTATAATGATTTAATTAGTGATTTTAATGCAAATGATTTAGATTTCTTTTTAGAATTCACACCACGAACAAATTATAAAATGGATGTTCAAAGAACGGTTTCACCATATCATGAAGAAATTGCTATTTTATCGTTATTAGAAGATAATGTTGTTATTCAAAATTTATATTCATTAGAAAATAAAGAAGTAGCTGTTGTAGCAGGTACAAAAATTGAAACTATGTTAAAAAAATATGGAATTCATACGAAACCATATGAAAATATGAATCAGCTAATAGAAAAGGCTAGTGAAGAGGATTATTTAGCAATTGATTACAATACGTATAAATACTATGAAAAAACAAAATTAAAAGATTATAAAATGGATTACTGCTTTGATTTAAATGATAATTATCGTTTTGTGATTCGTGATATAAAAGATAATCGTGTATTTGCAAATTATTTAGATTTTTATTTATCATTTATTGAAGAAAATAAAGTAATGAATCAAAGTTATACACAATTATTTTTACATAAACAATCATATTTTATTCGTAATTTATTAATTTTGGTTGGTGGATTCGGTGTTATTATTATTGGTTATTTTATTTATAAAGTAATCAAGTCTCATGAAAAGCAAAAAATTGTAATTGGTAAAAATGATAAATTACAATATATTGATATGTTGACATCGTTAAAAAATAGAACATATTTAAATGATTATATGAAGAAATGGGATGAATCCGGAATTTACCCACAAGCAATTGTGATTGTTGATTTGAATAATGTGGCATATGTAAATGATAACTATGGTCACACCGAAGGAGATAATTTAATTAAAGAGGCAGCAAATAAATTAATCACAACGCAAATTGAAAATAGTGAAATTATGCGTACTAATGGAAATGAGTTCTTAATTTATTTAGTAGGATATGAAGAAAAACAAGTTATTTCTTACATTCGTAAATTGAATAAAGAGTTTAAAGATATTTCACATGGTTTTGGTGCAGCTATTGGTTATAGTATGATTATGGATGCAATTAAAACTGTAGATGATGCGATTAACGAAGCAACTCAAGATATGAAAAGTAATAAAGAAGAAAATAATTCATAATTAAGAGGGATAATATGAAACAATTAAAGAGGATGATTGGAAGATTATTTGAGTTAATAGGAAGAGAAGAAATGCGAATTTTGCCTGGGCACATCGCATTTTTCTTAGTACTGTCTTTAGTACCTATTGCAACTTTAGTCGGATATATCGCTTCTTTTTTTCATGTTTCAATTGCTGAATTGGTAAGTGCCATGACGAATACATTACCAGATGAAATATCCAATATTTTTTTACCATTTATTATGGGAAAAGGAATGGATACCAATGTATTTATTTTTATGATTATTGGTTTTTTATTAGCAAGTAATGGAAGTCATGCAATTATTGTTGCAACTAATACACTTTATAAAATAGATCATGAAGATTATATTAGTACACGTATTAAAGCAATATTTATGACAATATTATTAGTAGGATTATTTTTATTTACATTAATTATTTTAGCTTTTGGAAATAATATTTTGCAAATGATTCAAGAATTTGGCATGCTCGGTGAACTAGGTGAAAGTATTTATACAATTTATATTTTATTAAAATGGCCTATTGCTTTTTTCATTACATATTTTATTATTAAATTAATATATACATTAGCGCCTGATAAAAATATAAAAGGAAGATATATGACAAGAGGAGCAGTTTTTACAACATTGGGCTGGATTTTAGTAACTGCAATTTATTCTTATTATGTCAATCATTTTGCAAATTATGATATTTTTTATGGAAGTTTATCTAATTTAATTATTATGATGATTTGGATTTATATTTTAGCTTATACATTTGTAATTGGAATGGCAATTAATGTAGATACTTATGAAAGAGTGGTAAAGATTTCTAATTATAAAAATAAAAAAGAAACACATAGTAATTAAGGGATATATATTGTTACCGTATATATCTTCAGGTAGACTACATACAGTACCGAGATTAGTTTCATGTAGAACTAGTAAGTATTGAGTTTGGTAATAGTCTCCTTTTCGTTGTACTATATATTTAGTAAAAAGCAGGAAATACCTGCTTTTTTTGTTGACAATAAAATTATAATTATATATGATGAAAACAGATGTTAGAATGGAAGTAGTTGAAGTATGAAACAATTTTTTAAAAATTATTTAAACCAAGATCATGATTTTGATCGAGTTACTTTATTAGGCATTTTTAGTTATATGATTGTGATAACTGGGATTTTTGGATGGATTTACGAATTTATTTTTTATTATTTAAATAGTGGTATGACACAGTTCTATTTTCGTGGAGGAAATTTTTTACCATGGATTAATATTTATGCAATTGGAGCAATGTTTATTTATTTTTTCACATATAAAAAAAGAAAAAATCCTTTCTTTATTTTTATAGTTAGTTTTATTACTTGTGGTATTTTAGAATATATTGCAGGTTGGGGAATGTATGAATTTGGAAGTGGATTACGATGCTGGGATTATAATTCAGAAATATGGAATTTTGGAAATATTAATGGTTATGTTTGTCTTAGAAGTGTTACTTTTTTTGGAATTTCTAGTTTATTATTAATGTATGTTGTTGTTCCATTTTGCTTTTATCTTGCCAAAACAATGAATCGAAAATTATTTTTAACAATTGGTTTTACTATTTGCTTTATATTTTTATTTGATGAATTATATAATTTAATATTTGCAAGATTATTGTCTTTGCCACGAGCTTCGACAATTTATAAAAAGATTGGATTTCATTATATCTATTTTTAAAATCATAAATGTAATATTTATGATTTTTTTGAATTTGACAAAATTTTTAATTTATACTATGATAACCACATTCAAAAAGGGGGGAATAACTATGTTAAACTATTGTACTAGTGAATTTTTAGATAGAATAAAACTATTATTAGAAGAGCATTATGATGAAGAAAAAGAAATTTTACAGCAACTTTTAAAATTAAATTATAATGAAATTTCAATTGTTGATATTACAGGGCAAGCAGAAATGACAGATAGTGAAAAAAATATTTTATATTCTTATTACACAATGAATTGCCATTTGGATTATTTAAAACGTGCTCAACACGTGAGAGGAATGAAACAGATGACAAATAAATTAAATAAATTTCATAGTATTTCTAATATTTCTGATACAGAAGCTTGTTCTAGTGATAATCGAGGAGGTAAATTATTTTATTATGCTATGGCAATGGGACAGTATCAAAACTGGAATGATTATTGCAGGGACTGTTATAATGAATCGTTTGAGGATCATGTATTACAAGCAACAAGTAGACAATATAATCCAGTAAAAACTTTAAAATGTATGAATAAATATCAAGGATAAAATGATTGACAAATGCACTTTTTCGTGTTATATTACGAGTAGACACGAAAGGGTGTTTTTATTTTGAATAAAAACATAATATATGGTAGGTGAAAGAATGGGAAAATTTAAAAAGTTTTTACATGATGTAAAACGTGAAATGAAAAAAGTTCGTTGGCCAAATCGTAAAGAATTAATTACATATTCTGTTTCAACGATTGCATTTATTACATTTTTTGGAGTGTTTTTTTCAGTAACTGATTTCGTTTTAGCGTTTATTAAATCATTAGGAATGTAGGTGATAAATATGGATAAAGAATGGTATGTAGTGAACACTTATTCTGGACATGAGAATAAGGTAAAAGAAAAACTAGAAATGCGTGCTAGTACAATGGGTATGGAAGATTACATTTTCCGTGTTGTTGTACCAGAACAAACTGAAATTGAAATGAAAGACGGAAAACAAAAAGAAAAAGTAAAGAAAATGTTTCCTGGTTATATTTTAGTAGAAATGATTATGACAGATGAAGCATGGTTTATTGTCAGAAATACACCAGGTGTTACTGGTTTTATTGGTTCTAGCGGAAAAGGAGCAAAACCATTTCCATTAACTCCTCAAGAAGTAGATAAGATTTTAGGAAGCATGGGAATGAGTCGTTTAGAAATTGGTAGTGAATTAAATGTTGATGATTCTGTAAAAGTAATCAGTGGACCATTCTCAGGAATGTTTGGGAAAGTTAGAAGTATTGATACTACAACTGGACAGTTAGAAGTAGCACTTGATTTGTTTGGACAAGAGACAATTGTTGAACTTACTGTTGCAGAAATTGAAAAGACTATATAAGAAAATGTTTACAAAACAAATGTTTTGTGATATTATGAATACGCTATATTGTTTTTTAATATAGATTTTATTAGTGGGAGCGAAATTTAGCGGACGCGTTTTACCACTCGCGAAAAAAATATAGGAGGTGTTTTTCGTGGCAAAGAAAATAGCAAAAATGATTAAATTACAAATTCCAGCTGGAAAAGCAACACCAGCGCCACCAGTAGGAACTGTTTTAGGACCTGCAGGAATTAACTTACAAGAATTTTGTACAAAGTACAATGACGCAACAAGAGATAAAATAGGTGATATTTTACCAGTTGAAATTTCTGTTTACGAAGATAGAAGTTTTGATTTCGTAATCAAAACTCCACCAGCTGCTTTCTTAATTAAGAAGTATGCGAAAATCAATAAAGGAGCAAGTAAAGGCTCTAGTGAAACAGTTGCTACTTTGACAAAAGACCAATTACGTGAAATTGCAGAAACAAAATTACCTGATTTAAATGCATATGATGTAGAAGGTGCTATGAAAATCGTAGAAGGTACTGCACGTAATATGGGTGTAAAAGTAGAAGACTAATTAATTTAACATGTAGGGAAACCTATGTGGAAGGAAATGTCCGCTTGTACCACATAAGGAGGAATTAAAGATGAAGAAAAGTAAAAGATATGTAGAAGCTCTTTCAAAAGTTGAAAAAGGGAAACTATATACAAAAGAAGAAGCAGTAAAACTTGTAAAAGAAACTGCAACAGCAAACTTTGATTCTACAGTAGAAGTTGCAATTCGTTTGAATTTAGATACGAAAAAAGCTGATCAACAATTAAGAGGTGCAATTGTACTTCCTAATGGAACTGGAAAAACAAAGAAAGTATTAGTAATTGCTCGTGGTGAAGCTGCTAAAGCTGCTAAAGAAGCTGGAGCTGAATACGTAGGTGATACTGATATGATCGAAAAAATCCAAAAAGAAAATTGGTTTGATTTCGATACTATGATTGCAACTCCTGATATGATGCCTGCTTTAGGAAAAATTGGTAAACTTTTAGGACCTAAAGGTTTAATGCCAAACCCTAAAACTGGGACTGTAACTTTAGATACAAAGAAAGCTGTAGAAGACGTGAAAAAAGGACGTGTTGAATACCGTGCTGATTCATTTGGAATTGTTCACGTTATGATTGGAAAAGCTTCATTTGAAGAAGCAAAATTATTAGAAAATTTAGATGCTTTTGTATCAGTAATTTTAAAGAGTAAACCATCTACTGTAAAAGGGACTTATGTAAAAAGTATAAGTTTATCTTCAACAATGGGTCCTGGAATTAAAATTGATACAAATAGTTTTGACAATTAATGATTGCTATGTTATAATGTAATCGTCATAACGAATTTAGTGCCGTAGACAGCGGGAGCGAGAGCTTAAAATTTATCCTGCCGAGGAACTTTTATAAAGTTTTAAGAAAGTGTCTTGCGGTTTTGTGTAGACACTTTTTTATACGCACTAGAAAAGTAGAAAGAAAGAGAGGCGAAAGAATGGCAAATCAAAAAATTCTCAATCAAAAACAAGCGATTGTAGATGAAATTACTGAAAAAATAAAAAATGCTGGAAGTATTATTTTGTTTGAATATGCAACATTAACAGATTCAGATTTAAAAGAACTACGTCGTAATTTAAGAGAATCAGGTTCAGAATTAAAAATCTATAAAAATACTTTAGCTCGTCGTGCATTCGATGGATTAAAATATGATTTAGATAGTGAATTGGTTGGACCTAAAGCAATCGCATTTGGACCAGATGCAATTGCACCAGTAAAAGCTTTAAGTGAATTTTCAAAATCACATGAAGCATTAGTAATTAAAGCCGGAATTGTTGATGGTGAAATTACAAGCTTAGAAACATTACATAAACTTGCTGCTGTTCCATCAAGAGATGTGTTGTTAACTCAACTTGCAGCTGGACTTATGGGTGTAGTAAGAGATCTTTCTATTTCTTTAGATTTATATAGTAAAGATTTAGAAAAAGCTGAATAAGAAAAAAATAAAGGAGGAATATATAATGGCAAAATTAACAAGAGATGAATTTATTAGCGCTTTAAAAGAAATGACAATTCTTGAAGTAAAAGATTTAGTTGATGCAATGAAAGAAGAATTTGGTGTTGATCCAAGTGCTGTAGCAGTTGCTGCTGCACCACAAGCTGGAGCTGTTGAAGAAGGACCAAGTAGTGTAAATGTAGTTTTAGCAAGTGCTGGAGCTAACAAAATCGCAGTTATCAAAATCGTTCGTGATATTACTGGACTTGGACTTAAAGAAGCAAAAGCTATTGCAGATAACGGTGGAGTTGTTAAAGAAAACGTTAATACAGATGAAGCTAATGAATTAAAAGCTAAGTTCGAAGAAGCTGGAGCTACAGTTGAACTTAAATAATGAATAAAATATGAGAAAAATAGCCTGTACTTTTTGTATGGGCTTTGCTCGTATATAAATAAAAGTATTTAGAAGGTGGCAAATGGCACATTATTTTGAAAATGATGATAAAGTAAAAACAAATGAGATGACCCACCAAGTAAAGATTCGCAATTTGGATTTATCATTTATTACGGATCATGGAGTCTTTTCTAAAAAGGGATTAGACTTTGGAACTCGTACTTTGTTAGAATCTATTCCGATAGAACAAATGAATGGCAGTATCTTAGATTTTGGTTGTGGGTATGGACCAATCGGAATATTTTTGAAAAAGTATAATCAAAATTTCTTAATTCACATGATTGATATTAATAAGAGAAGTCTTAATTTGGCTTTGAAAAATGCTATATTAAACGACGTGGTCGTTAATATCTATGAAAGTGATATGTATCAAAATGTATCTACAAAATTTGATTACATTGTTACGAATCCACCCATTCGAGTTGGGAAAAAGATATTATATGAAATTTTGTTACAAGCAAAAAAACACCTAAAAGTTGGGGGTAAAATTTATTTCGTAATTCATAAAGACCAAGGTGCAAAAAGTGTTATGAAAGATATGAAAAATGAATATGAAGTAACGCTAATTACAAAAAATAAAGGTTTTTATGTGATTTGTTTAAAAGTTCATTGACAATTTGCGCGACATAGCGTAAAATTATACAATGGCTACATGTATTTTAGCGTGTAAAAATACATGATATGGTTTAATATAGTTATAGGGGTGAAGGAATGGCTTATACAGTTACAAAATTTGGAGATCACCGAGAAAGAAGAAATTATGCAAAAACAAAAAATGCAATTCAACTTGGTAATTTATTAGAAATTCAAAAAAAGAGTTATGACTTATTCATGACAGAGGGAATTAAAGAGGTATTTGATGATATTTTTCCAGTAGAGAGTTTTACTGGAAATCTTTCGCTTGAATTTGGAGAATATTCTTTTGATGAACCTCGTTATTCTATTAAAGGGTGTAAAGAAAAAAATGCAACTTATGCTGCACCTTTAAAAGTAGAAGCAAGACTTTTTAACCAGGAAACTGGTGAAGTAAAAGAACAAGAAATTTATTTAGGGGATATGCCTATTATGACTGAAAGTGGAACTTTCATCATTAATGGAGCAGAACGTGTTATTGTATCACAATTAGTGCGTTCACCAAGTGTTTATTTTGGACGCGAAATAGATAAAAATGAACGTTTAGTGATTACTTCACAATTAATCCCAACACGTGGAACATGGTTAGAGTATGAATTAGATGCAAGAGATGTTATTTATGTACGTATTGATCGTACTCGTAAAGTTCCTATTACTACATTACTTCGTGCATTAGGTTTATCTAATGATGAAGATATTTTAGACTTATTCTGTGTAGATGGAAAAGACAATGCAGGTTATTTAACTAAAACAATTGAAAAGGATACTAACAAAAATACAGATGAAGCATTAATTGATATCCATTCTAAATTAAGACCTGGTGAACCATCTACTTTAGATAGTGCAAAGAACCAATTAATTTCTAGATTTTTTGATTCATTCCGTTATGAACTTGCCAAAGTAGGTCGATATAAATTTAATCGTAAATTAAATATTATGGACCGTTTATTTGGATGCCGAGTTGCAGAGGATATCAAAGATGGAAAAGAAGTTGTATTAAAAGCAGGAGAATTAGTAACAAAAGAAAATATGGATGCTGTTGCTCGTGCTATGAAAAATGGATTTGGCATGACTGAAGTTATGATTAATCCAGATTTAGATCATTATAATCAAGTACAAGTTGTAAAGGTATATTCTAAGAAAAATCCTGAACAAGTTGTAAAAGTAATTGGAAATGATCAAAGCATTGAAGAAAAACGTTTAACAATTTCAGATGTTTATGCTAGTGTTTCTTATTATTTAAATTTATTAGATGGAATTGGTAATTTTGATGAAATTGACCACTTATCTAATCGTCGTGTTCGTCAAGTTGGGGAACTTTTACAAAATCAATTCCGTATTGGAATTAGTCGTATTGAACGTGTAATCCGTGATAGAATGTCTACACAAGAAATCACTGAGGTAACACCAAAATCATTAATTAATATTAGACCACTTACGGCAAGTATTAAAGAATTCTTTGGTAGCAGTCAATTATCACAATTCATGGATCAAACAAACCCAGTAGCAGAACTTACAAATAAGAGACGTTTATCTAGTTTAGGACCTGGAGGTTTGTCTCGTGACCGTGCAGGTATGGAAGTACGTGATGTTAACCCATCTCACTATGGTCGTTTATGTCCAATTGAGTCACCAGAAGGACCTAATATTGGATTAATTACATCATTATCTAGTTATGCAAGAGTAAATGAATATGGATTTATTATGACACCATATCGTAAAATTGATCATTGTAAATTAACAGATGAAATTGTCTATATGACAGCTGATGAAGAATTAGATTATTATATCGCACAACCTACTGTGACAGTAGAAAATGATATGATTATGGATGATAAAATTCCAGCACGTTATCGTGGTGAAAACGTAATTGTAAAAAAAGAACTAGTAGATTATATGGATGTTTCACCACAACAAGTTGTATCTATTACAACGAGTGGAATTCCATTCTTGGAACACGATGATGGAAAACGTGCTTTAATGGGTTCTAACATGCAACGTCAAGCAATTCCACTTTTAAAAGCAGAAGCACCACGTGTTGGTACAGGAATTGAAGCAATTGCAGCAAGAGATTCCGGTGCTGTTGTTATTGCTAAGGCTGATGGAGTTGTAGAATACGTTGATGGACGTAAAATTATGGTAAAAACTGTTGGAAAAACAGATACTTATTATCTAAATGGTTTTGAAAGAAGTAACAATGGTACATGTTATCATCAAACACCAATTGTAAGATGTGGAGATAAAGTTCATGCTGGTGAAGTAATTGCCGATGGACCATCTATTGATAAAGGAGAACTTGCTCTTGGTAAAAACGTAACTGTTGCTTTCATGAACTTTAATGGTTATAACTATGAGGATGCAGTTATTTTAAATGAACGTTTAGTAAAAGATGATGTTTATACATCAATTCATATTTCTGTTCATGATATTGAATGTCGTGATACAAAGCTTGGACCAGAAGAATTTACTCGTGATATTCCAAATGTTGGAGAAGATGCACGTAAGAACTTAGATGAAAATGGAATTATCCGTATTGGTACTGAAGTACATGATGATGATATTTTAGTAGGTAAAGTAACACCAAAAGGAATGGCAGAACTTACAAGTGAAGAAAAATTATTACATGCTATTTTTGGCGAAAAAACTCGTGAAGTAAGGGACACATCACTTCGTGTACCTCATGGTGGTGAAGGAATTGTTCACGATATTAAAATCTTTACAAAAGAAAATTCTGATGAACTTCCAGCTGGTGTAAGTAAAATTATTCGTGTATATATCGCACAAAAACGTAAAATTAGTGTTGGAGATAAAATGGCAGGACGTCACGGTAATAAAGGTGTTATTTCACTTATTTTACCTGAAGAAGATATGCCATACTTACCAGATGGAAGACCTGTGGATATTATATTAAATCCACTTGGAGTACCTTCTCGTATGAACTTAGGACAAATTTTAGAAATGCATTTAGGTTATGCTGCTAAAGCTTTAGATATCCATGTTGCAACACCTGTATTTGATGGTGCAACAAGACAAGAAATTGTTGATGCATTAAAAGAAGCAGGACTTCCAGAAGATGGAAAAGAATGGTTACGTGATGGTCGTACTGGTGAATTATTTGATAACCGTATTGGTGTTGGTGTTATGTATATGATTAAACTTCATCATATGGTTGATGATAAATTACATGCTCGTTCTACTGGACCATATTCACTTGTTACACAACAACCACTTGGTGGTAAAGCACAAATGGGTGGACAACGTTTTGGAGAAATGGAAGTTTGGGCATTATATGCATATGGTGCAGCTCATGTTCTTCAAGAAATGATGACAATTAAGTCTGATGATGTTGTTGGTCGTGTAAAAGTATATGAAGCATTAGTTAAAGGTACACCAATTCCTGCAAGTAGTATTCCTGAATCATTTAGAGTATTAATGAAAGAATTCCAAGCACTTGGACTTGATATTACAATTTTAAATGATAAAGGTGAATTTAAAGAATTAAAAGAATTAGAAGAAGAAGAAAAAGATATTTATTTAACAAATGAAGAAGTGGAAAAAGAACCAATTACAGAAAAAGAATTAGAATTAGAATCTTCTAAAAATGATAAACAAATTGAAGAACAATTTGAAGATACAATTGAAGAAGATGATTTGGATGATTTAGAAGGCCCAACAGATGAAGACATTATGAATGTTGAAAATGGAGTAGAGGGGGATGAGGATTAATGGATGCAAATAGTTTTGAAGGAATTAGAATTGGAATTGCTTCACCAGAAAAGATTCGTTCATGGTCTTATGGAGAAGTAAAAAAAGCAGAAACCATTAATTATAGAACCTTAAAACCAGAAAGAGATGGTCTTTTCTGTGAAAAAATATTTGGACCTACAAAGGATTTTGAATGTTCTTGTGGTAAATATAAACGTTTGAGATATAAAAATATTGTATGTGACCGTTGTGGAGTAGAAGTAACAAGAAGTAAAGTACGTCGTGAACGTATGGGACATATTGAACTTGCTACTCCTGTGTCTCACATTTGGTTTTTTAAAGGAATTCCTTCTCGTATGGGACTTGTATTAGATATGAGTCCTAGAGATTTGGAAGAAGTACTATATTTTGTAAGTTATGTTGTATTAGATCCAGGACCAGCACCACTAGAGAAAAAACAAATTATTAGTGATAAAGAATATCGTACTTATTATGAAAAGTATGGTGATACATTCCGTGTTGGTATGGGTGCAGAAGCAATTAAAGAATTATTAGAACAAGTAGATGTAGAAGCTTCTATTGAAGAAATTAAAAAAGAAATCGATGAGATTAAAGATAGTCAAAGCCAAAGAAGAATTCGTTTAATCAAACGTTTAGATGTGTTAAGTGCTTTCCATGAAAGTGGTAACCGCCCTGAATGGATGATTTTAACTGTTCTTCCAGTTATTCCACCAGAACTTCGTCCTATGATTCAATTAGATGGTGGGCGCTTTGCTACAAGTGATTTAAATGATTTGTATCGTCGTGTTATTAATCGTAACAATCGTTTGAAAAAGTTAATGGAATTAGGTGCACCATCTATCATTATTCAAAATGAAAAACGTATGTTACAAGAAGCAGTAGATGCTTTATTTGACAATGGACGTCGTGGACGTAATATTACAGGTCCAGGAAATAGACCATTAAAATCATTATCTAGTATGCTAAAAGGAAAGCAAGGACGTTTCCGTCAAAACTTACTAGGTAAACGTGTGGATTATTCTGGACGTAGTGTTATTGTAATTGGACCAGATTTAAAAATGTATGAATGTGGTATTCCAAAGGAAATGGCACTTGAATTATTTAAACCACATGTAATTAATGGATTAGTTTCTAAAGAAATTGCAAGCAATATTAAAGCTGCAAAAAGAATGATTGATAATCAAGACCCAAGAGTTTGGGATGTAGTAGAAGAAAAAATTAAAGAACACCCTGTTATGTTAAACCGTGCTCCTACATTACATAGACTTGGTATTCAAGCATTTGAACCAAAATTAATTAACGGTAGAGCTATTCGTTTGCATCCACTTGTATGTACTGCATTTAATGCAGATTTCGATGGAGATCAAATGGCTGTTCACGTACCTATTACAGAAGAAGCTCAAGCAGAAGCAAGATTATTAATGTTAGGTGCTAATAACATTTTAAGTCCAAAAGATGGAAAACCAATTGTTACTCCAGGACAAGATATTGTACTTGGTAACTACTATATTACTCTAGAAAAAGCAGGATTACCTGGAGAGGGAAGAGTATTTAAAGATGATAATGAAGCATTAATGGCATACGAAAGACGTGAAATTACACTTCATACACGTATTGCAATTCCTGTTCGTTCATTTAAACATAAAATTTTCCCAGATACTTATATGGATAAATATTTAGTAACAACTCCTGGTAAATTAATCTTTAATGAAATTTTCCCAGATTCATTCCAATACATTAATGATGGAACAACAGAAAATATTGAAGGTATTACACCTCTTAAATATTTCTTAGAAAAAGGAACAGACATTAAAAAAGCAATTAGTGAAATGCCATTAGTTGATGCATTTAATAAAAAAGTATTAGAAAAATTAATTGCACAAGTTTATAAACGTTATCAAACAACAGAAACATCTGTTATGCTTGATAAATTAAAAGATTTAGGATTCAAACATTCTACATTATCAGGAATTAGTATTGCTATTTCAGATGTAGTAGAAAGTGAAGATAAAAAAGAAATCTTGGAAGAAAGTCAAGCATTAGTTGATAAAATTAATAAACAGTTTAAACGTGGTTTAATTACAGAAGAAGAACGTTATAATCAAGTTATTGATATTTGGTCAGAAGCAAAAACAAAGATTTCAAATAGCTTGGAAATTTGGTTAAAAGAACATCCTGAAAATTCTATTGCTACAATGATTCGTTCTAAAGCACGTGGAGATATTGGAAGTTATACACAATTAGTTGGTATGCGTGGATTGTTTGCAAAACCAAGTGGAGGACAAGTAGAAATTCCGGTTACATCTTCATTTAGTGAAGGTATGAAAATTAATGAATTTTTCTTATCAACACACGGTGCTCGTAAAGGAGCAGTTGATACTGCATTAAAAACAGCAGAAGCTGGATACTTAACAAGACGTTTAGTTGATGTTGTTCAAGACGTAATTGTAAAAGAAGATGATTGTGGTACTGATCAAGGTATCTTAGTAGAAGCATTTATTAATGAAAAAGATGGTACAGTGATTGAATCATTGGAAGATCGTATTGTTGGTAGATATGCAAATAAGAAAATTATTAATCCAGAAACCAAAGAAGTAATTGCAGAACGTAATGATTATATTACAGAACAAATTGCTGATAAGATTGTAAAAGCTGGCATTACTAAAGTACCAATTAGAACTGTACTTACATGTAAAACAGATCATGGTGTTTGTCGTAAATGTTATGGTCGTAACCTTGCAACAGGACATGTTGTAGAAGTAGGAGAAGCTGTTGGTATCATGGCTGCTCAATCAATTGGAGAACCAGGTACACAACTTACCATGAGAAACTTCAATACTGGAGGAGTTGCTGGTGGAGATGATATTACACAAGGTCTTCCTCGTGTTCAAGAAATTTTTGAAGCTCGTAATCCAAAAGGAAAAGCAACAATTTCTGAAATTAATGGAGTTGTTACAAATATTGAAGAACAAAATGGAAAATTTGTAATTACAGTAACAAATGATGCTGATAAAAAAGAACATACTTCTAATTATGGTGCAAAACTTGCTGTTGAAAAAGATGAAGAAGTAAAAGCTGGTCAACGTTTGACACATGGTGCTATTAACCCTAAAGAACTTCTTGTAGTAACAGATCCAATTACTGTTCAACAATATATTTTACTTGAAATTCAAAAAGTATATCGTTCACAAGGTGTTGATATTTCTGATAAGCACGTTGAAATTATGGCAAGACGTATGATTTCTAAAATTAAGATTGTTAATTCAGGAGATACATTATTCTTACCTGGAACAATGGTTAATATTAATCACTTTACAGAAGTAAATAAAGGTTTAATTTTAGAAGGAAAAAGACCTGCAACTGGTAGACCAGTATTACTAGGTATTACAAAAGCAAGTCTAGAAACAGATTCATTCTTATCTGCAGCTTCATTCCAAGAAACAACACGTATCTTAACAGATGCAGCAATTCATGGAAAAGTTGATCACTTGAATGGATTAAAAGAAACTGTTATTATTGGTAAATTAATTCCTGCCGGAACAGGTGCCAAAGAATATCGTAAAGCAAGTTATCATTTAGAAAATGATTTGTTTCAAGATGAACCATTAGAGGCACTAGAACAAGAATTAATGGATTAAAAAAGTTGAGTTCATCTCAACTTTTTTTGTAAACTGTTGTTAAAACAATAGTTAAAAATTGTATTTCTATGATGTTTTCGGTATAATAGAGTAAAGGTGAGAGTTTATGAAAAGAAAAATATTATTTTTTATTATATTATTATGTATTCCTTTTACTGTTCATGGTAAAATGATGAAACATTGGTGGGAAGGAGCATACGACAAAAATCCATATGATGTTGATTATTGTTTGTCGGATGCTGAAGTATATTATGCTTTGACAAATGATTGTGGTTATGAAGTGAAAAAAACTACTAAAAATAAGAAAACAACTTATGATTTTAATAACATCAAACAAAAAGAACTGATGTATAACAAAGTTTATCAAAGATGTTTAACTACGATACCAATAGGTGATACAAATAATCCAGATGATATGAAAAAATATAAACAGAATAGAAAAAAATGTGAGAAATTTATTTCAGCTTGTAAAAATGATGTTATGGCACATTATGGTGATAAATGTGAAAAGAAAAATTATACAGAAGAAGAAGCGGAAGAGGCTACGAAATCATGTGAAGAAGATGTATATAAAAAAAGTTTTCCTACAACATCCGGCGGGACAAATGGAAGTGTTACATGTGACCAAATGTTAAATACCCCTGGTTTTTGTAATTCACATACTGATTATTGTCAGCAATGTAAAGATGCTTTAGCTGCTTGTAAAAAAACAGTAGAGGAGAATACAGAGGGGAGTTCTGATTCTAATACTAAAGAAGACTATGATAAACCACAACTTGACATGGATATTATTACTGATAAAGGTTGTGTTATCATGGGGTCTAATTTAAATAATTTGTTAGGAGATATTTATAAGTTGATTAGGGGTGCATGTATCGCATTAGTTGTAGTATTAGGTATTTTAGATTTCTTAAAGGCAGTAACAAGTGATGATGCAGAATCAATGAAAAAAGCGGGAAGTAAATTTACGAAACGATTAATTTTATTAGCTGTTTTAATTATTCTTCCATATTTAATTGATTTCTTTTTAGAATTGATTTTTGGAAATGATTTAGAAACATGTTTAGATCCATTTAAATAAGAGACGAAATCGTCTCTTTTCTTGACAAAAAAAAAGAACATGATATACTATGTGGTGTATTTGAAACACAAAAGTTTCTGGTAAGGAGAACAATATGGGAACAGTTGCAAAAGAATATTATCATCTAGTAGAAGCAACAGCGTGTTTGTATACGACACAACATGGGCATGTAAAAGTATTACTTGTAAAAAATGAAGAAGAACCATATAAGGGGTATTGGGTATTACCTAGAAAGTATGTGAATGATTCACAAACTTGTTATCAAACAATTTACGAAACATTAGTTTGCCAATTTCATTTTAACCATGTTTATTTAGAAGAAACATTTAGTAATAGTAATCCAAAAAGGTTACCAGATGAGTCTTTAATATCAATTAATTATTTAGGTTTTGTGAATGATTATGAACTTGAAAAACATACAGAAGAATTAAATATGGAAGCTAAATGGTTTGATATTCAAGAATTACCGAAAATAGGTTATGATTATCAAGATACATTAGATATGACAAAACAACGTTTAAAAGAAAAATTATTAAGTAGTGAAATATTAAAACAGTTTTTTCCAAGTGATTTTACTTTACCAGAAATTCAGAAAGTATATGAATCTATTTTAGATAAAAAATTTGATAGGCGTAATTTTAGAAAAAAATTTATTTCTTTAGGCTTAATAGAAGATACAAATGATTATGATATCAAAGGAACAGGTAGACCTGCAAAATTATATCGATTTAAAGAAAATATTGAAATAAAAAAATTATTTTAAAAAGGGGGGCACACGTTATGAAAAGATTGAATAATGGTGGCTGGGGTGAAAAAGACATGATGATTTCTTGTGGAATTATTGCCCTTGTGTTATTAGTTATTTATATTATGTTAAATCAATTTCAAAGTATGATGAGTAATGTTCAAGAATCGGATTCTTCAAAAAAAGAGGTGAAAGGAGAAATCAACCAGGATACAACTTCAGGAGTTATTACTGAAACAGAAGAAAATGAAGATCAAGATACAATTGTAGTAGATGATAATTATTATATTTCGTTAGAAGAAAGTATGAAAGTGGCCGCTAAAGCCTATATTCAAAATGAGTATGAAACTTTAAATGATGATACGATTATGCATATTACATTAGAACAATTAGAATCAAAAAATTTTTTAGATAAAGTGCAAGATCAAAATGGAAATATTTGTTCTGGATATGTAACTTATACTTCAGCTAATGATTCTTATGAAGCATATTTAAATTGTAATACATATGTTACCGATGGGTATGAAACACAATATGAATAATTGTGTTTTTTTGTAATAAATACTCTTGACATGAATATATTATAATGTTAAACTATTTATGTTTGAAAAGGTTTACTTCGGTAAATCTTTCATTTAACAAATATTTGAAACACCTGGACGTGTGGAAAGAAAGGAGAGAAAATATGCCTACAATTAATCAAATTATTCGTAAGGGTAGAAAAAGTAAAACAACAAAAAGAAAATCACCAGCTTTGAATATTGGTTATAACAGCAAAGATAAAAAACAAACAAGTTTAAATGCTCCTCAAAAACGTGGAGTATGTACTCGTGTTGGTACTATGACACCTAAGAAACCAAACTCAGCTTTACGTAAATATGCTCGTGTTCGTTTAAGTAATGGTATGGAAGTAACTGCTTACATTCCAGGAGAAGGACACAACTTACAAGAACATAGTGTTGTATTAATTCGTGGTGGACGTGTAAAAGACCTTATCGGAGTTCGTTATCACATTATTCGTGGTACTTTAGATACTGCTGGTATTGAAAAACGTCGTCAAGGAAGAAGTAAATACGGTACTAAGAAACCAAAAAATAAATAATGAAGGGAGGAAATAAGTTATGCGTAAAAGACGTGCTGTAAAAAGAGATGTTTTAAAAGATCCGCTATATAATTCAAAATTAGTTACAAAATTAATTAATACAATTATGTTAGATGGAAAAAAAGGAACAGCTCAAAAAATCGTTTATGGTGCATTTGATATGGTAAAAGAAAAAACAAATCAAGATGCAATGGAAGTTTTTGAAAAAGCAATGGAAAATATTAAGCCAGCATTAGAAGTTAAGTCACGTCGTGTTGGTGGTGCAAACTACCAAGTACCAGTAGAAGTAAGAGCTGATAGAAGTCAAGCTTTAGCACTTCGTTGGTTAGTGACTGCAAGTCGTAATCGTGGTGGACATACAATGGCTTTAAATCTTGCAAATGAAATTATGGATGCAGCAAATGGAGTAGGAGCTGCTGTTAAAAAACGTGAAGATACTCACAGAATGGCAGAAGCAAATAAAGCATTTGCTCATTATCGTTGGTAATTATTTAAGAAAGGAAATATAGTATGGCTCGTGAATATAGTTTAGAAAAAACACGTAATATTGGTATTATGGCACATATCGATGCAGGTAAAACTACTTGTACTGAACGTGTCTTATTCCATACTCATAAAATCCATAAAATTGGTGAAACTCATGATGGAGCTAGCCAAATGGACTGGATGGAACAAGAACAAGAGCGTGGAATTACTATTACATCTGCTGCTACTACTGCTTTCTGGAATGGATATCGTTTAAACATTATCGATACTCCAGGTCACGTAGATTTTACAGTTGAAGTGTCTCGTTCACTTCGTGTATTAGATGGTGCTGTAGCATTATTAGATGCACAAGCAGGAGTTGAACCTCAAACAGAAACAGTATGGCGTCAAGCAACTGAATGGAAAGTACCTCGTATGATTTTCTGTAATAAAATGGACAAAATGGGTGCAAACTTTGAATATAGTTTGGAAACAATTGATTCTCGTTTAGGAGTAAATGCAAAACCTATTCAATGGCCTATTGGAGCAGAAAATGAATTTAATGGTATTATCGATTTAATTACTAGAAAAGCATATCATTATGATGGAAAACCTGAAGAAAATCCAACAGAAATCGAAATCCCTGCTGAATTAGTTGATACTGTTGAAGAAAAACGTAATGAATTAATTGAAGCAGTTGCTGAATTTGATGATGAATTAATGGAAAAATATTTAGGTGATGAAGAAATTAGTGAAGAATTAATTAAAAAAGCAATTCGTAAAGGAACACTTGCTGTTGAATTCTTCCCAGTACTTTGCGGTACTGCTTTAGGAAATAAAGGTGTAAAATTATTATTAAATGCTGTATTAGATTATTTACCTGCTCCAACAGATATTGAATCTGTAAAAGGAGTAGATTTAGATGGTAAAGAGGATGTAAGACATCCTAGTGATTCAGAACCATTTAGTGCCTTAGCATTTAAAGTAATGACTGACCCATTTGTTGGACGTTTAACATTCATTCGTTGTTATTCTGGACATTTATCTAGTGGAAGTTATGTATTAAATTCTTCTAAAGATAAAAAAGAAAGAGTAGGACGTATTCTACAAATGCATGCAAATAAACGTACTGAAATTACTGATGTTTATGCAGGAGATATTGCTGCTGTTGTAGGACTTAAAAATACAACAACTGGGGATACTTTATGTGATGAAAAGAAACCTATTATTCTAGAACAAATGGAATTCCCAGAACCAGTTATCCAACTTGCTGTTGAACCAAAATCAAAAGCAGATCAAGATAAAATGGGAATTGCTCTTCAAAAATTAGCAGAAGAAGATCCTACATTTAGAGCAAGTACAGATCATGAAACTGGTCAAACAATTATTGCTGGTATGGGTGAATTACACTTAGACATTATTGTTGACCGTATGAAACGTGAATTTAATGTAGAAGCTAACATTGGTCAACCACAAGTAAGTTACCGTGAAACATTAACAGCTGCCGCTGAATGTGAAGGTAAATATATTAAACAATCTGGTGGACGTGGACAATATGGACATGTTTGGATTAAGTTTGAACCAAATCCTGATAAAGGATATGAATTTGTGGATGAAGTTGTTGGTGGAGTTGTTCCACGTGAATATATTCCTGTAGTTGATAAGGGACTTCAAGATGCTATGAAGAGTGGTGTATTAGCTGGATATCCAATGGTTGATGTAAAAGCTACTTTATATGATGGTTCATACCACGAAGTAGACTCTAGCGAAATGGCATTTAAAGTTGCTGCATCACTTGCATTAAAAGAAGCAAAAAATAAATGTAAACCAGTATTATTAGAACCAATTATGAAGGTTCAAGTTGTAGTACCAGAAGAATATTTAGGAAATGTTATGGGAGATATTACTTCTCGCCGTGGACGCCCTCTAGGACAAGAATCAAGAGGAAATGCACTTGCAATTAATGCAACAGTACCACTTGCTGAAATGTTTGGGTACGCAACAAGTTTACGTTCTAATACACAAGGACGTGGAACATTTAATATGGAACTTGATCACTATGAAGAAGTTCCAAGAAATATTGCTGAAGAAATCATTAAAAAGAATGGTGGAAATTAGTAATTAATAATTGAAAATAAATTAGGTAAATTGGGAAGAGGTAGTTACTTCTTTCCAATGACCTAACAAGTTTATGTTCAAAAAAATGATTAAAAAAAGATTTGATTGATAATAGGTAGTAAAATCGTTAAAAAGATGAGAAAAATACTTGCTATTTTAACGGATTTTCTATACAATAATAAATGTAGATGAATAAAGGAGGAAATTTATTATGGCAAAAGAAAAATTTGATCGTTCCTTAGCTCATATGAATATTGGAACAATCGGACACGTAGACCACGGAAAGACTACTTTAACTGCTGCTATTACATATGTTCTTTCTAAGAAAGGATATGCTCAATTCGAAGATTATTCTGCAATTGATAAAGCACCAGAAGAAAGAGAACGTGGAATTACAATTAATACAGCTCACGTTGAATATCGTACTGACAAACGTCACTACGCACACGTTGACTGTCCAGGACACGCTGATTATGTTAAAAACATGATTACAGGTGCTGCACAAATGGATGGAGCTATCTTAGTTATTGCAGCTACAGATGGACCTATGGCACAAACTCGTGAACATATCTTATTATCACGTCAAGTTGGAGTACCACGTATGGTAGTATTCATGAACAAATGTGATATGGTTGACGATGAAGAATTATTAGACTTAGTAGAAATGGAAATCCGTGAATTATTAAGCGAATACGGATACGATGGAGATAACACTCCAATTATTCGTGGATCAGCTTTAAAAGCTCTTGAAGGAGATCCAAAATATGAACAAGCAATCTTAGATTTAATGGATGCTGTTGATGAATGGATTCCAGAACCAACAAGAGAATTAGATAAACCATTCTTAATGCCTATTGAAGATGTATTTACTATTACAGGACGTGGAACTGTTGTTACAGGACGTGTTGAACGTGGTAAATTACAATTAAATGACGAAGTTGAAATCGTTGGATTAAAAGATACTCAAAAGAGTGTTGTAACAGGAATTGAAATGTTCCGTAAACAATTAGACTTTGCTGAAGCAGGAGATAATGCTGGAGTATTATTACGTGGTATTGCTCGTGAAGATGTTGAACGTGGTCAAGTTCTTGCAAAACCAGGTTCAGTTACACCTCACAAGAAATTCAAAGCTCAAGTATATGTATTAAGCAAAGAAGAAGGTGGACGTCATACTCCATTCTTCTCAAATTACCGTCCACAATTCTACTTCAGAACTACTGACGTTACAGGAATCATTGAACTTCCAGCTGGAGTTGAAATGGTTATGCCTGGTGACAATGTAGAAATGACAGTTGAATTAATTGCTCCTATCGCTATCGAAAATGGAACTAAGTTCTCTATTCGTGAAGGTGGTAGAACAGTTGGTGCTGGTAACGTTTCAGAAATCGTTGAATAATAAATAAAAAAAGAGCTATTAAGCTCTTTTTTTGTGTGTGACAAATTGTGTAAAGTTGTATAAAAACTATTTTCTTCATGAAAAAATACTGGTAGAATGGTAAATGCGCGCCTAAAGGAGAAACAACATGAAATATAAAAAAATAACAGCAATATTTATTTTATTTTTAGGAGTGGTAACATTTATATACTACACAACAACTGTACAATATAAACAAGAATTACAGGAAAATACCTTAAAGAAGAAAAATAGTATTCCTAAGATTGAACAAAAAACAAATTTATCAATAGACAATCAAGAACAAGAAACAACAAAGATAAAGAAAAATACAAATTTACAACAAAATGTCAAACGTGAAGTGATTACATCTAATCATGAAGAAAAAATAGATAATAGCTTAGAAGATGCTAGATTAGCTTTAGAAAAAGCAGAAAACACTTTAGAATATAATGACTATATGAAAGCAAAAACATTAGTAGAAAAAGTCCAAGATGAAAAATTAGTAACAAGATTACAACTATTATCAGATGTGCTTGAATTGAAAAATAACATGATACAATTAATTGATATGGTACATCTTGCTACTGATAAAGAAGATATTGAAAAAGCTAGACAGTATGAAGAAAAGAATCAATTGATTTTTTCTGTAGAACAATTAAAACATAAAAGACAAAAAGAATTATTATCTAATTTATTAAATCAAATTATAGAAATTTTGAATGATAAACAAGATCCTAAAATACTAGGAATAACACAAAATATGATAACAAATAAAAAAGTAAAATGGTCTATCCAAGATGAAACTAGTACAGATATTCAAATTTATAAAAATGGTTTTCCTGTCAAATTACAAGATTGTTATGAAGAAGAAGGAGTATATCAAATAGTAGTTAGAGATGAAGCTAGGAATCAGAGTATAAAAGAGTTTACAATTGATAAAACTAATCCTGTTATAGAAATAGGAAAAAGTAGAACTCATCTTACTAATCAGCCAGTTATAGTTACTTTAAGAGCAAATGAGGTAATTCAAAAAGTAGAAGGTTTTGAAAAAGTGGATGATAGTACTTATCAAAAAGAATATACAGAAAATAAATTAGAACAAGTTGTAATTCAAGATAGAGCTGGTAATCAAACTGAAATAGAAATTAATATTTCTAATATTGATAAAGAAAAAGCAGTTATTAGTGTTGAAAAGTCAAATCAAGATAAAGCTACTAATCAAGATGTAATAGTTACTTTAACATCCAATAAAGATATTACAGTTGAAGACTTTCAAAGAGTGAATTCTAAAACATATCAAAAGAGCTATTCACAAAATGGTAAATACAAAGTGATTGCACGTGATAAAGCTGGGAATGAAACAGTTGTACAGTTTGAAGTGAAAAGAATTGATAAAATAGCTCCAACTGCTAAAGTGATTGTTAAAAACCATGATACCCCATCATTTGAAGATGTTGAAGTAAGAGTAATTAGTGATGAATCAATATATACTCCAAAAGGATTTGAAAAAGTAGAGAGTAACAAGGAACATGAATATAAGAAACTTTATTCAGAAAATGGTACTTATCAATTAACTATTGTTGATAAAGCAGGGAATGAAAAAGTACTAACATATGAAGTTAAAAATATTGATAAAGATATTCCTAATTTAATTGTAAAGGTTCCTAATAAATATATTTTAAAAGCAGGAAGTGAATATATTGATAAAGGTTATTCAGCAACAGTAAGAGGAATTGATATTACTAATAGGGTTGAAATTTCATATTTATTTTTAAAAGAGGGTACTTCTAATTGGACTAGTACTGATATATTAGATACTAATAAAATAGGAGTTTATAAATTAACTTATCAAGTAACATATAAAGGAAATACTGTTAAAAAAACAAGGGTAGTAGAAATACAAGAATAATTATTGCTAATAAAAATGATGGAAAAATTTCCATCATTTTTTTATAAAACTACGAAGTGGATTTGTTTGACGATAAATAAAATATTTTGGACCATTTGTAATTAGTTCTAGATCACCGATATACTCAATAAATTTAGGATGAAATCCATTTTTGAATGTTGTTAATCCTAGATAACTATTATTTTCTTTTAAAGTAGGATTGGAAACACCACCTAAATTTAATGATTGATAACCTAATTGTGCATATTTTTCTATAATTTTCCATAGTAATAAATGCGTTGAGTTAAATTTTTTAAAGCGCTTATCATTTCCATAACACATTACATAGACATGTTTTTGATGTTTTACAATCATTGCAGATGATGTGACAACCCCAGTTGGGAAATCTCTTAATAATTTAGTAGCAGTTACTAAATTATTTTTTGCATTCGCTAATTTTATATCTATAATCATTTTTTTATTTATTAACTTTTCTTTTTTATTTCCTGTAGTGATTAAAACTTGTTTATTAATTTCATTGCTTTTTTGTTCTAATTGTTCATATTCTTTTTTTGTTTTCTTTAAATAAACTTCAGTATTTAATTTAGAATAATAAAGTTCTACTTTTTGCTTTTTTTCGTATAGGTTATAAATATCTTGAAAAAATCCGATATCTTTTTGGTATTTTTTTCTTGTTTGCATGTATAGATGTTCAATATTATCGGCAGTGCCTCTATAAATTTGTACTCCGTTTTTGTCGGCACTTCTAATCTTAGTACGCATTTCTTTTTTGAAATTGTGAAATATTTCATAGTATGGTTTTGTTAAATCTACGACTGCTTCAAAGCGAGGCTTATCACTTTCAAAAAAGTTGTTATATCCCATATGAAAATAATCATTTTTCTTCAAATTATCAAAAATTAATTGATAATCAGGATTGATTGTTACTTCATTGGTAATTAAATCATAAGTTTTATATATTACGTTTGGACATATTTTGATAGCAATTACATCTAATTTACTTAAAAATTTTTTTAATAATTTTGTGAATTCAGTTAATAATGTATTATTTTTATAATCAATTAAAAAACCTCGTGGGGCATAAGCATATTTAAATAATCCTACTTTTTCCATTAAAATTAAGCTAGCAGCAATAATTTGATTTCCTTCCATTGCACCAACGAGAATACTTTCATAGTTTTGATGATTCATAATAAATGCATATTCTGGTGTTTGATAAAAAGAAGAAGGAGTAAAATGTTCACAAAAATCTGAAAATTCTTCATTTGTTAATTGTCTTAATTCCATTTTTTTTCCTCCTATTCATTGTTTTTATTATATCACGTATAATGTAGATTAGTAAATGAGTAAGTTTGAAACTTATTTAA
>CAMBYP010000003.1 GCA_945872435.1 uncultured Mycoplasmatota bacterium | reverse complement strand
ATTGTTAGTTTTTTACTAACTAATTTAGAAATATGGGGTTTTTTCTTAATTATTATGTGGACAAATTCTCTTTCATTAAGTATGTTACTTTTTATATTAACTCGTGTTTTATATGCAATCTATGCAAATCAAATACTACTTTTTTTAGTCGAAAAAAAGATAAAAAAGAAAAAGATAGATAAAATATCTCCTTCTTGTCTTTCTCCAGTATTTACCCTTTCGTTTATTGCTATCATTATACTTCTTATTTTTTATTTATATTCAATTCAAATTATTCCACATGGTATCATATAAAAACTTGGCATACACCAAGTTTTTTTAATAAAATACATCTTTTAAATATAAACCTTCTGCTGAGGCTGTCATTCCTGCTTTTCTTCTATCTTTTGCATCTAATATTTCAATAATTTCTTCACTTTTTCTTTTTCCTTCACCTATTTCAATTAATGTACCTACAATATTACGAACCATATATCTTAAAAAGCCAGTTCCTAAAAAACTAATTGTAATTTTATTTACGTTTTTAGAATCTCTTACAATACTTGTTTGTACAATACGACGAGTATAATCATCATGTTCATCATCTGCTTTTGTAAATGACTTGAAATCATGTTCTCCTTCTATATATTTTAATGCTCTTTCCATTTCTACTACATCTAATCTTCTATTATATTGATATACATAATTTCTTTCAATAGGATCATATTCTCCCAAATTAATACGGTAAATATATTCTTTTGCTTTTACATGATAACGTGCATGAAAAGTATCAGAAACAGGAATTATTTCTTTTACATAAATATCTCCTGGTAATAATGAATTCATAGAATGTTTTAACTTATCACAATCTATTTTATCAGAGAGGTCAAAATGTGCTTTTTGCGCTAATGCATGTACATGAGCATCAGTTCTTCCACTCGCGTGGATATCAACTTTTTTTTCACCATTCACTTTTCCTAATACTTTTTCAATCTCACCTTGAATTGTTTTACCACGTGGCTGTTTTTGATACCCTTTATAATTTGTTCCATCATAGGAAAAAGTCATTAAATATCTCATATTATCGTCTCCTTTATTGCAAATAACATTAATATTAAAACATGTATTATGAAATATAATTTATCATAGCAATCTAATTGATTTCTTTTATTTGTCGTTTTATTTGCTTCCACTCCATAAAATTTTAATTTCATATATTGAAATAATTGATTTAATTGATAGATAGTCTTATCAAAAGAAGTACTAAATAAAAGTTTTACTTGATACACTCTAAACGTGAATGATTTCTTTAGTTGACCATCTTTCTTTCTCATCAATAATATTATTTGATTCATTTCAATGAAATACATTGGTATAAATTCCATAATATAAACTATAGCATAAGACATATAATGAATTGGAATACGAAATTTATTCAATGGTTCTAACAAATTTTTAAAACCATCAATACTTTCACTTACTTCAGTAGTGAAGACAAATAAGAAAATTAAAATTTCTAAAAATACAATTCTTAAAATCATTATAACACTATTTAAGGAATTTATACCACTGATTAAAGCAATAACGTATAAAATGCAGTAAACCCAAACACTCTGTTTCAGTAATTTTAAATAAAAAATAATAGATATATTAGAAAGTAAAATAAGAAATAATAAAATAATTGTATAATATAAAACTGAAATAATATCTTGTACCAAAAAAATAGCAAAAAATAAAAATATAAAAGAAATAATTTTCATATAAATATTTCTTTCACATAAAAAAGAATTTTTATTATATAAATACTTATTTAACATATCGATATACATCCTTAATTAAATCATTTATTTCATCACGATATCCTATTTGTATATTTTTCTTTTGGAGTACAAGATTTTCAAATGAAATAATATTTGGAACATCAACATTGATTTTTTTCAACAATTTTTGTTTTGAAAATACATCAAATTTATTTCCATATAAAACTATTTTTCCTTGGTTTAATACATATATATCGTCACAAACTTTATGTATAAATTCCATATCTTGACTCACAATAATAATTAATTTATGATATTTATTTTTCAACTTTTTTAATAATTTTATTAGATTCTTTTTATCTATTAGCGACAATCCAAAACTAGGTTCGTCTAATAATAATATCTTAGGATTGTATATTAAAACGCTAGCTAATCCTAATTTTTTTATTTCTCCATGACTCAAAGAATGAATATTTCTATCTAAGTATTTTTCACTAAGACCAACTAATTTTAATACTTCTACCATGCGCTTATCGATTTCATTTACTCGGTAAGAAAAAGAAAGTAATAAATATTTTAACTCTTCTTTTACACTCATTGTTATAAATTGATTTTCAATATTCTGTTTTAAATAGCCAATCGTTCTAGCATCAAATAATTGATTATGATTTATTTCTATTTCACCAAATGTTGGTTGTTTTTCTTGTGCGATAAGTTCTAATAAAGTTGATTTTCCACTTCCACTATTTCCAATGATACCATATACTTTTTTATCACTAAATGAACATGATAAATCAAAAATTTCATTTTTTCCTGTGGAAAACTCTGTATACTGAATATGATTACAATTTATTTCCATAAATGATTCACCATCCGCTCCATATGATAAATTGGCTTTTTTACTAAATCATAATAATATAATTTTTTTGATAATTCAACCATAAATGGTAATTCTAAACTTGCTTTTTTTAATTTTTTTTCTTCGTCAAATACATCTTGATTCTTTCCATATAATAAAATATTATTGTCATTTAAAACCATTATTTTTTTACCAAATAAACTTTGTTCAATCATTGAAGTTCCTGAAATAATTGTTAAATTTTTTTCACGATTCAATTTTTTTAAAACTTTAAATATTCTTTTAATTGTTAATGTTTCCATTCCAAAAAAAGCCTCATCTAATAATAAAATTTTAGGATTATAAATAAGTGCGGTTGCAAAGCATATTACTTGTTTTTGAGAATTTGTCAATTCATTTAAATTTTTTTGTAATAAGTGTTGAATTTGAAATAACTCCGAAATTTCATTTATTTTTGATTCAATTTCTTGTTTAGAATAACATAAATTACATAGTGGAAATGATAATTCTTCATGCACTGTTTGAAATATCATTTGCTTACTAATCATTTGCTTACTAGAATCACTACATACATAACCAATTTCTCTTCGAATTTCTCTTGTCGTTTCTGCCTTTAATTCTTTATTTAAAACTTCAATTTTTCCTATACCATGTTCTAAACCTAATAACAATTTTAATAACGTTGATTTCCCACTTCCACTTGGTCCTAAAATTGTTAAAAATTCTCCTTCAACCACTTCAAAATTTATATCTTTGAATATACAATTTTGTTCATAAAAAAAAGTCAATTTTTCTACTTTAATTACATTCATATCTTCACCACTACTTTTAGTTATTATAGTATAGTTTATATCAAATGACAAGAAAAAAAGAGCTAATCTCTTTTCCTTTTTTGTATGTGATATGCAGTATGAAGTAAAATAGATTCTGGAATGAAACGAATCATAAATTTAGACACTTTCATTGTGATTCCAGGTATAATAATCATTTTTTTCTTAAACATTTTTTTAATTGCATATTCAGCTACATCTCTACTTTCCATTCCAGGTAATTGAAATGAAACTTTAGCAACTTTATTAAATTCTGTATTTACTGGGCCAGGGCATAATGCTCCGATATATACATTACTTTTTTCTTTTTTTAATTCTTCATGAATAGATTCTGTAAACCTTAAAACATATGCTTTTGTTCCATAATAAGTTGCCATTAATGGACCTGGTAAAAAGGCAGCAGAAGAAGCAACATTCAATATATAACCTTTATTTTTCTTTTTAAAATCCTTCAAAAACAACTTTGTTAAAGTATGAACAGCCTTGATATTTAAATCAATCATATCTAGCTCTTTATCTAAATTAGTTTCGCAAAATTCACCAAATAGTCCAAAACCAGCATTATTAATTAAAATATCAATATCTTTATCTTTTACTTCTTGATATAATTCCATACAATTAAATGTTGTAGATATATCCATTACAATACATTCAACATTTGTATTTAACTCTTTTTTTAAAGCTTGTAATTTTGTTTTTCTTCTTGCAACTAGAATCAGATCATATCCTTTTTCACTCAAAATACGAGCCATATCTCTTCCAATTCCAGAACTTGCTCCTGTAATAAGTGCTAACATATTCTTCACCTTTTTTATTATATAATAATACAATTATATTATCAACGAAAAACAAAAGATTATGAAAAAAAGACATAATTATGCCTTTTTTTCTTTTTGTTTTTTGAACGATTCATCTGCCTTTTTTGTTTCTTCTGCAAAATTTTTTATATTTTTATTTTTTACAGTTTTCTTTTTATGCCTTAATTTTGGTAAATGTTCTTGTGGAAGAGAAAATAAAATACTATTAATCGTTTCCATATAATATTCAAAACATTGAATAAAAGAAGTTGATTTCAAATTAACATCAAGCCATGATGGTAAATTTACTTTTTCATTATGTCTTATCCATTGTTTAGAAACACCTAATACATAAGCATATGGTAAGTAATCATAAAATTGCTCTTCAGATTTTGCACTCTTTTCTTTTAAATATCTTCTAAATCCATCTATTTTTCTTACAATATAAGAGTGTTCCTTAAATCTTTTTTGAATTTCTTTACCAAGAAATAACATAATTAGCATCATGCCAATACAACATACATAAAACCAATTATATCGTAAACATATAAAAGAATAAATTACCATAATAAATAATGGGACTAACACAATAGAATATGCGACTTTTTTTAAATATGGAACTTCATGTTTCACAGTAAATAATAAACAAAAAATTGCAAAGAAAGATAATAATACGCATATAATAGAATCAAATAATGAACCTAGTACACTAAAGCAAAAACACAGTTGTAAAGATAAAAACATAAATAAAGTTAATCCATAAATTAAATATAGTAATAAATAAGATTTTTTGTCATATATCTTATCTTCTAAGGTTCTATAACTCAATTGTTTTTTTGCATATTCTAATTTTTTATAGAATTTACCCTTCAACGCTTGTATTTCAACTTTATCACGATTTACAAATAATTGGTGGTATATATATGATTCAATTTCATCCTTACTATTTAAAGATTCTTGTTTAACAAACCATGAAGTAATTTTATTATTCTTTTGTGAATACTCTGCAATTTTCATATTTCCCTTGATTGCATAATTAATTAAATAAGATAATACTTCTTTATCACCTACTACACCTTTATATATATAACCAATTTCTGCAGGACTTAAATTAGCAGGTGGAAATTTCACAATTGGTGGCTTTTTTACTTGTCGTTTTGCTAATAAATATAGAATAAATGCTGCTATTAAAACTAGTCCAGTAGCTATGAAAAATAAGATTGCATTCGTATGATAATTATTATGTGTTTGATAAAAATAATTTTCTGGAACTTTAATCATAGAAGTAATAGTTGTTGAATGTAGTGGAATTAATAATTTACCAGTAATATGATTTCCAATAACAGAATAGTTTAATTGGCTATCTGAAATAATTTCATCGTCCATTAACCATTGAAATTGTTCTAATGATTCTGTATTTTCTAATTCAATATCAAATGTATATGAGTCAATATTTTCATAATCAGAAGATTTTATAAGAGGAATATATAAAGTATTTTCTACGCCTCCAACACTAGAAAAATCATATATGTATGATATAGTATATGAATTTTTATTATCATTTACCTTAGCACGTAAATACATAGAATCTCCAAAATTAGAATAGCGAAATGACATAGCACTTCCTTCTATTTGACTAATTTTAGCTAATCTCTTTTCGTTCATTTGATTCACGAAATAAAATGGTAACTTACGTACAATTGTATGATTACCTATGCCATTTACTTGCCCCGTTTCAGTAACATAAATTTTACTGTCTTTCGTGATTTTAATTTTTGTATGAATTTCATCAAAATTATTTTTTGTTTTAGCATTAACATTTATTGGGATGAAATAAATAAAACATACAAAACATATTATCAACCATTTTTTCATATTTTCACCTACTATTAATAGTATACAACAAAAATGAACTCATGAAAATGAAAAAAAGTTATGATTTTTTCATAACTCCTTCTAATGCACTATTCCATGTTTGTATATCAACAGGAATCAAAATATTCTCATCTTTTACATTTAATTCATTATCTACATTTTCTTTGGAAGTTGTAAAGATTTTTTCTCCTTCTAATTCATCATATAATTTTTTTATATACACATAATCTTGAGTCACATTAACTAACTCATAAAAAGGACATGGTATACTTACTATAAAATCATCTTCATGAACAATACTGTTTTGAATAGATTGGTGCAAATACGGAATATTTTCTTTTTGATATCCTGTAAATACTTCTTTTTTTAATAATTGATTATCTCTATACAAAAAATTTTTTTTAACAGCATGAATACTTCGAAATAAGAATCCAGTATATTCTTTTATTTCATCATCATGATATACTTGTTCATTTTCTTCTATTATAAAATCATGATTTATATTATGATAACAATGAAATAATTTGGTATTTAATAAAGAATGTCTTTTTTTATTTTCATCTTCTATTTTAAATGTTACACCAGAATATAAAATAAATTCTTCATTAGAAAGATACTTAATTTTTAGATAATAATAACTATTATTCATATAAGGTTTTTTCCCAGTTATATTATCTTTTATTAAAGTATATGTGTTTTGTTCATACTCTTTTTTAATTTCACCTGATGCATTAAAAAAAGAGTCTATTTCATGATCTAATTGTTTTTTTGCTTGTACATTTTGTTTAACAAAATCTGGTATTTTTATTTCTAATTTATATTCCATATTTTCCATATCAAATTCCCCCAATTGACAACATGATACTATAATATTTAGAATTTGACAAGTATTTTATAAAAAAAGAAGCATTATGCTTCTTCTACTAATTCTAAGATGACCATAAGTGCGTCGTCACCTTTTCTTTCATCTAATTTTAAGATTCTAGTATATCCTCCGTTACGAGTTGCATAACGAGGAGCTAATTCGTCAAAAACTTTCTTAACAGCAACTTTATCATTATGTAAGAAAGCTAATGCTTTTCTTCTTGCAACTAAAGATCCATCTTTTCCATATGAAATCATTTTATCAACAAACTTACGAACTTCTTTTGCTCTTGTTTCAGTTGTTTGAATTCTTCCATTCATGATGACATCTTTTGTTAGGTTAGCAAGCATACTTCTTCTATGTTTATTCGTACGTCCTAATTTTCTATAAGCCATATTTTTTCCTCCTAACTAGTCTTCATCACGGAATTTAAGTCCCATATCTTTAATTTTATCAATTACTTCTTTTAAAGACTTTTTACCTAAATTACGAATTTTCATCATTTCTAATTCTGATTTTTCAGTTAAATCTCCAAGAGTATTAATTCCTGCTCTTTTTAAACAATTATAAGCACGAACTGAGAAATCTAAATCATCAATTGATGTTTCTAGTTTTTTCATCTTACTATCTTCTTGTTTTGCATTCATAATACCTGTTGTATCAGCAATTTCACTCAAATTAGTAATAATATTTAAGTGTTCAATTAATATTTTAGCACCTAATGCCATAGTTTCTTCTGGACGAAGAGAACCATTCGTTTGAACATTCATTGTTAGTTTATCATAACTAGCATCTTGTCCAACACGTGCATTTGTTACATCATAACTAATTCTTTCAATTGGAGAATACAATGCATCAATTGGAATAAAACCAATTTTTTTATTTTCTAATAATGCTTTATTTTCATTAGATGGTACATATCCTCTACCGTTACTAACGATAAATTCCATATCTAATTTTCCACCTTTTGAAACAGTTGCGATTACTTGATCTTTATTAATTACTTCAACATCTGCATCTGTTTCAATATCAGCGGCAGTTACTGTTTTTTCAGTATCTACATGTAAATGCATTGTTTTATCTTCATCAGAATGATTTTTTACAACAATATTTTTTAAATTTAAAATAATTGTTGTTACATCTTCTACAATACCTTCTATTGTTTGGAATTCATGTGCAACTCCATCAATTTTTACAGCGACAATTGCACTTCCTGGCATACTAGATAGCATCACTCTTCTAAGTGCATTACCAATTGTAGTTCCAAATCCTCTTTCTAAAGGTTCTAATTCAAATTTTCCATAATTATTATTTTCAACATAATCAGTTATTTTATAAATAGGTTTTTCAAAATTTAACACTATTCCACACTCCTTTTCTTATTATCCACGTGGACGTTTTGGTGGACGGCATCCATTATGTGGTATAGGTGTTACGTCAGTGATTGCAGTAATCTCAAGTCCAGCAGTTTGTAATGAACGAACAGCGGTTTCACGTCCAGAACCAATTCCTTTTACATAAACTTCAACTTTTTTCATACCCATACCTGCAGCTGCTTTTCCTGCTGCTTCTGCTGCCATACCTGCTGCATATGGAGTTGATTTTTTACTTCCTTTGAATCCTAAAGTACCAGCTGAAGCCCAACTAATTGCATTCCCATCTTTATCACTAATTGTTACAATTGTATTATTAAATGTAGAATGAATAAAAGCCTTACCTTCAGGTACATTCTTCTTCACTTTACGTTTTCTTGGTTTATAAGCCATTTTCATAACCTCCTTTAAAGTCTATTATTTCTTTTTATTAGCTACAACTTTTCCTTTACCTTTACGAGTTCTAGCATTACGGTTAGTTCTTTGACCTCTTACAGGTAAACCTTTTTTATGACGAGTACCTTGGTAAGAATTAATTTCCATTTTTGTTTTAATATTCATGTTGATTTCACGACGTAAATCTCCTTCAGTTGTATATTTATTTACTTCATCACGAATACGAACTAACTCTTCTTGAGTTAAATCTTTTGCTTTTGTGTTTACATCTACTTTTGCATCATTACAAATAGTAGTAGCAAGACTTCTTCCGATTCCATAGATGTAAGTTAATGCGATTTCAATTCTCTTATTATTTGGCAAATCAATACCTTTAATACGTGCCATTAAAACACCTCCTATTATTAACCTTGTCTTTGTTTGTGTTTAGGGTTTTCACAAATTACCATAACCCTACCTTTACGTTTGATTACACGACATTTGTCGCAAATTGGTTTTACCGATGGTCTTACCTTCATCTAAATCCCTCCTATTATTTTCTATAGGTTATACGCCCGCGTGTTAAATCATATGTTGAAACTTCTACGGTCACTCTATCACCTGGTAAAATGCGAATATAGTGCATTCGGATTTTACCAGAAACGCCGGCTATAATCGTGTGTCCGTTTTCAAGTTCTACTTTAAAATTAGCATTTGGTAAAGTTTCAACAACTTTCCCTTCTAATTCAATTACATCTTCTTTTGCCATTTTCTCACCTCTTTGTTAAAATTTCATAACCATCTTCTGTTACTAAAACGGTATGCTCGAAATGAGCAGATGGTTTTAAATCAGCAGTGACAATTGTCCATTCATCATCTAATTCATAAATATCAGCAGTTCCACTATTTAACATAGGTTCAACTGCAATAACCATTCCTTTTTTTAAAAGTGGTCCGGTATTTTGCTTTCCATAATTTGGAACATCAGGCATTTCATGAACTTCTCTTCCAACTCCATGTCCGACTAATTCTTTTACAACACCTAGATGATACTTATTTGCACATTTACTAACCATATAACCAATATCGCCAACTCGTGCACCATCATGAATTACAGATAATCCTTCATATAATGATTCTTCCGTATGTTTCAACAAATCTTCTTTTTGTTTATCTACTTTTCCCACTGGATAACTCCATGCGGAATCTCCATGATAGCCTTTATAACAAGCTCCAATATCAATTGATACAATATCTCCTTCTTTTAATTTTCTATTAGAAGGAATTCCATGTACTACTTCTTCATTTACTGAAATACAACAAGCATTTGGAAAACCATACAATCCTTTAAAAGATGGAGTTGCACCATTTTTTCTAATAAATGTTTCTGCAATATGATCTAGTTCCATTGTGGTGATACCCGGTTTAATATACTGTTTTATATAATTATGAGTATCACCGACAATTTTACCAGCAATTCTTAAAAGTTCAATTTCCCTTTCTGATTTAATACTAATCATGAGAAATGCCTCTTTCTAGTACTTCTACAATTGTTTTAAATGTTTTTGTAGCATCTGTACTGTCAACACGATATAAATTACCGTGTTTTTTATAGTAATCTAAAAGTGGAAGGGTATTATCAAGATATGCTTGATAACGTGTTTCAAAAGTTTGTTCATTGTCATCACTTCGAACAGTTAAATTTGATCCACACTTATCACATACATTTTCTACTTTTGATTCCATACCAGCGATTAGGTCATTATAAATTGCTCCACATTTTGGACAAGATTTACGACCTAAAATACGTTTTTTACATAGTTCTTTTGGAACATCTAAATATATCACAACACCATGATCTAATTTCATATTTTCAAGCATTGCTTCATAAGCATCTGCTTGAGAAACATTTCTAGGAAAACCATCAAGGATATATCCATTTTTACAATCATCATTCATTAAACGTTCATGTAAAAGTTCTAGAACAATATCATCTGGAATTAAAGAACCAGATTCCATTAATTCTTTAATTTTTAAATCAATAGGACTATTTCCTTTAATAGCATTTCTTAATAAATCCCCAGTTGAAATATGTGGTAAATGATATTTTTCTTCAATCATTTTTGATTGAGTGCCCTTTCCTGCTGCAGGAGGGGCTATGAAAATAATACTTTTCATCTTCTTCGTCTTCTTCCTCTTGAACTAGTATAATTTCTACTAATTAATTGACTTTCAACTTGTCTGTAAGTTTCAAGTGCAACTCCAACAACAATTAAAAGTCCTGTTCCACCAATTGATACACTGGTAGGTAAATTAGAAAACATTCCAAACACAATTGGAAGACCTGCAATAAATGCAAGGCAAATCGCACCAACTAAAGTAATACGATTTAATGTTTTCGAGATATATTTTACAGTATCATCACCTGGATGTACTCCTGGAATATATCCTCCATTTTTTTGTAAATTTTCAGCTAATTCATTTGGTTTCAATTGTAAATATGTATAGAAATAAGTAAATGCAATAATTAATACAATATACAATACAAAACCTGTACCAGTCTGAAAAGATAACCATTTTTGTACAAATAATGTCATTTGTTCATTTTTTAGAAGTTGAGCAATCAAACCAGGAACTGAAACAATCGCAGATGCGAAAATAACCGGAATAACAGAAGCTGAATTTAATTTAAATGGAATATAACTTTTATTTCCACCAATTCCTGCTCCAGATTGATTTGCATACTGAATTGGAATACGACGTTCTGCAGATTGTTCAAATACAACTGCAATCACTATTGCAAGATACATAATTACAAATAACACAAATTTTGTAATTCCGAATAATGTTTGTTGCAATGTACCACCAGTAACAAAACCATTATAAGCATCTACAAACATACTTGGCATTGTAGCAATAATACCAGCCATGATAATTAATGAAATACCATTTCCTACTCCTTTTTTAGTAATTTGATCACCAATCCAAAGTAGAAAAGCAGTTCCAGCTGTAAGTATTAATGCAAATTCCATGTATTGTAATGAAGTTCCATTTTGAATAAATGCAAATGAAAATAAATATCCTTGAATAAAAGCAAGTGCAAGACCAGTAATTCGAGTAATTTGATTAATCTTATCTCTTCCTACTTGCCCTTGTTTAGAAAGTTCTGTCAAGTATGGAACAATATCCATTTGCAATAACTGAATAATGATAGATGCAGTAATGTAAGGCATTACACCAAGTGCAAAAATAGAAAATTTTTCTAATGCACCTCCACCCATAGCATTAATTAATTCTAAGAATCCTAAGTTAGATCCTAATAATTTTGAATCAACTCCTGGAACAATGATTGTTGTTCCTAGTTTAAAAATGAACAGGCAGAACAAAGTGAAGTAGATTCTTCTTCTCAAGTCTTTGTTTTCTGACTTAAATATTTGCTTCATAGTGGCAAACATATTAGATCACCTCAGCTTTTCCACCTAATTTTTCTATTTGTTCTTTTGCTGTTTTTGAAAATTTACTAGCTTTAACAACTAATTTCTTTTCTAAAACACCATTTCCTAAAACTTTAATTCCACATAATTGTTTTTTTACAATTCCCATTTCTTTCAAAAGTTCTGGCGTTACTTCTACACCATTATCAAATTTATTTAAATCACTTAAATTGATTGTTGCATATTCTTTTTTAAATCTAGCGTTTGTAAATCCTCTTTTTGGAAGTTTTCTGTATAGTGGAAATTGACCACCTTCAAACCAACCAGAAACTCCTCCACCACTTCTAGCGTTTTGACCTTTTTGTCCACGTCCAGAAGTTTTTCCAAGTCCACTACCAACTCCACGTCCAACACGTTTCTTTGTTGCAGTAGCTCCAACTCCAGGTTTCATTTCATGTAGTTTCATTATCTAATTTCCTCTACTTTCTTTCCACGTAATGCAGCAACTTGTTCAATTGTTCTTTGTGATTTTAATGCTTCTAATGTAGCATAAGCCATATTTACTTTTGTATTAGAACCAAGTGATTTTGAAAGAATGTTTTTAACACCAGCAAGTTCAAGAACACTACGAACTGGTCCTCCAGCTTTTACTCCTGTACCTTTACTAGCAGGTTTTAACATTACTTTACTTGCTCCTCTTCTTCCAAGAGCTTCATGTGGAATTGTATCATTTACAATAGATACTTTAACGATATTTTTCGTAGCAGCTTGTACAGCTTTTTTAATTGCATCTGGAACTTCATTAGCTTTTCCAGAACCAATTCCTACTTTACCTTTTCTATCTCCAACTGCTACAACAGCTGAGAAACGGAAATGACGTCCACCCTTTGTAACTTTTGTTACACGAGTAATTGTAATAACTTCTTCATCATATAATTTTGGTTGTCTTTCTCTTCTTCTACGTTGTGGTCTAGATGAATTTTTCTTGTTATTTTTGTCAAAAGATTTTTGTTCTTTTTGAACTGGGTTTTGGTTCATATCCTTATTATCCATAACTAACCCTCCTTATATTAGAATTCTAATCCATTTTCACGTGCAGCTTCAGCTAAAGCTTTCACACGTCCATGATATAGGTATCCACCTCTATCAAATTTAACATTTTTAATTTTTGCTTTTAATGCTCTCTTAGCGATTAATTCTCCTACTTTTCTTGCAGCATCAACGTTGCTTCCATTTTCTAATTTTAATTCTTTATCAATAGAAGAAGCACTCACAAGTGTAGCATTTGTTTGATCATCTATGATTTGCGCAAAAATATTTTTATTTGATCTAAACACGTTAAGTCTTGGACATTCAGTTGTTCCAACTACTTTTTCTCTTACACGAGCGTGTCTAGCTTTTCTCATTTCATTACGAGATTCTTTCTTTATCATAGTAAACGCTCCTTTGCTTATTCTAACTATGCTGCTTTTTTACCTTCCTTACGACGTACATGTTCATCCGCATAACGAATTCCCTTTCCTTTGTAAGGTTCTGGTCTTCTAATGTCTCTAACATTAGCAGCAAAATTTCCAACTAATTGTTTATCAATTCCTCTAACAAATAATTCAGTATTACTTGGTGATTCTAATTGAATACCAGCTGGAATTTCCATTTCTACTGGATGTGAATATCCAGCACTAACAACTAGTGTATTACCTTTTAATTGAAAACGGTATCCTACACCAACTGCTTCTAATTTCTTTTCGAAACCTTTTGTTACTCCAGTAATTAAATTTGTAATATTTGCATTTGCTGTTCCATGGAATGATTTAAAATTATCATTTTTTCTTTCTACTGATAATTTATCTCCATCCACTTTTACAGTAATATTTCTATTTACTTCAGTAGAAAGACTACCTTTAGGACCAGTTACACGAACAACATTACCATCTACTTCTACAGTAACTCCTTCAGGAATCGTTAAAACTCTATTTCCGATACGACTCATACTATCTTCCTTTCTACCAAATGTATGCTAATACTTCTCCACCAAGAGAATTTTCACGTGCGTGCTTATCAGTCATAATTCCTTTTGATGTAGAGATAATTGCAATTCCAAGTCCATTTAATACATATGGAACATCTTGTGCCTTAGCATATACACGTAAACCTGGTTTTGAAATTCTTTTTAATCCTGTAATAACACGTTCTTTTTTATTACCATATTTTAATGTAAGAACAATTACATCTTGAATTTTTTCTTTTTTTACTTTGTAATCACTAATAAATCCTTCTTCTTTTAAGATTCTAGCAATTTCTAATTTCATTTTTGAAGCGGGTACTTCAACTTCTGTATATCGCATTTGATTCGCATTACGAATTCTTGTAAGCATATCTGCGATTGGATCTGTTACCATAATTATCCTCCCTTCTTACTACCAGCTTGATTTTTTCATTCCTGGTATTTGTCCTTTATAAGCTAGTTCTCTGAAACAAATACGGCAAATTCCATATTTTTTTAGAACTGCATGAGGTCTTCCACATCTTGAACAACGTGTATATTCACGTACTTTAAATTTCTGTGGTCGACTTGCTTTTACTTTCATACTAGTTTTAGCCATAATATTCCTCCTAATTCATTTATTAGTTCTTAAAAGGCATTCCGAAACCTTTTAATAAGTCATACGCTTCGTCGTTTGTTTTTGCTGTAGTTACGAAAACAATGTCCATACCACGTACTTTAACAACGTTATCATAATCTATTTCTGAGAAAATTAGTTGTTCAGTTAATCCTAATGTATAGTTTCCTCTTCCATCAAATGAACGATGTGAAACTCCTCTAAAGTCACGTACACGAGGTAATGTAATACTAATTAATTTATCTAAAAAGTTATACATATTTTCACCACGTAATGTTACTTTACATCCGATAGGTTGACCCTCTCTTACTTTAAATCCTGCAATAGCTTTTTTAGCTTTTGTTACAACAGGTTTTTGTCCAGTAATTTGAGCTAAATCTTCAACAGCAGCTTCTAACAATTTAGAATTTGTTGTTGCATCTCCTACACCCATATTAACAACAATCTTATCAAGAGCAGGAACTTCCATAATGCTCTTGTAATTATATTTTTCTCTTAAGCTAGGTACGATTTCCTTATTATATTTTTCTTTTAGGCGGTTCATAATTTACCCTCCTTCCAATTAGTCAAGATTTGAATTAGATTTTTTTGTACATCTAACTTTCTTACCATTTTTTAAAGTTGTATGTCCGATTCTAGTTCTCTTTTTTGTTTTAGGGTCTAAAATCATAACATTTGAAGCATGAATTGGAGCATTCATTTCAACAATACTACCAGCTCCTTGTCCAGATGGTTTTACGTGTTTTTTAACAACATTAACACCTTCTACAACAACACGGTTTTCATTTTTCAAAACTTTTGTGATGATTCCTTCTTTACCCTTATCTTTTCCGGCAATAACAACTACTTTATCTCCAGACTTTAAGTTCATGTTCATCCTCCTTATGATGAGACTATAACACTTCTTTTGCAAGTGAAACAATCTTCATAAAATTTTTGTCACGTAATTCACGTGCTACTGGTCCAAATACACGAGTTCCAACTGGAGTACCATCATCTTTAATAATAACACAAGCATTATCATCAAATTTAATGTATGATCCATCTTCTCTTCTTAAACCAGATTTACTTCTAACGATTACCGCTTTTACAACTTTTCCTTTTGCAACAGTTCCGTTTGGAGTTGCTTTTTTTACAGTTGCAACAACGATATCACCAATATTTCCCGTTTTTACTTTACTTCCACCAAGCACACGAATAATTGATACTTCACGTGCTCCAGAGTTATCAGCTACTTTTAAACGAGTTTCTTGTTGTACCATGTCTTTATCCTCCTTTTCGAGCAGCAATTATAAAACGATTGCTTTTTCTACTACTTCGACTAAACGGAAATGTTTATTTTTAGAAATTGGACGAGTTTCTGCAATACGAACAATATCTCCAACATTTGCAACGTTCTTTTCATCGTGGGCAGTATATTTTTTTGAGTATTTTGCACGTTTTTTATAAATTGGGTTTGTTTTGTAAGTTTCAACTAAAACAGTAATTGTTTTATCAGCTTTATTACTTACTACTTTTCCCACTAATTCATGAGTTTTCTTTTCCATAATGCCCTCCTAGTTCTTTTCTAGCTCACGTTCACGTAAAATTGTTTTCATACGTGCAACAAGCTTTCTAAGTTCTTTAATTCTTGAAGGTTTTTCAAGATTTCCAGTGGCTGCATTAAAACGTAAATTAAATAGTTCTTCTTTACATTCTTCAATTTTTTTCATAATTTCTTCATTGGATAATTGTCTGATTTCACTATTTTTCATTACTTTTCACCACTTTCTTTTTTAACAAATTTACATCTCATTGGAAGTTTATGCATTGCAAGTCTTAAAGCTTCACGTGCAGTTGCTTCATCAACTCCTCCAACTTCGAACATAATTTTTCCTTTTTTAACAACAGCTACCCATACTTCTGGGTCTCCTTTACCTTTACCTTGACGAGTTTCAAGAGGTTTTTTCGTTAATGATAAGTGTGGGAAAATATTAATCCATACTTTTCCTCCACGTTTCATAAAACGAGTCATGGCAACACGAGCAGCTTCGATTTGTTGTTGACTTACCCATGCACCATCAAGTGCCATTAAACCATATTCACCAAAGTGTAGTTCAGTATTACCTTTAGCTACACCATCGTATCTTAAACGGTGAGGTCTACGATATTTAGTTCTTTTTGGAATGACTGCCATTTTCATTACCTCCCTTATTTTTCTTGGAAGGAAGGATTTCTCCTTTATAAATCCATACTTTAACACCAATTTTTCCGTATGTTGTATCTGCTTCTTTAATGGCATAATCAACATCAGCTCTTAAAGTATGAAGTGGAATCATACCTTCAGTATATCCTTCAGTACGAGCCATATCAACTCCACCTAAACGACCAGATACTGAAGTTTTAATTCCTTTAGCTCCTGCCTTCATAGTATTTCTAATTGCTTTCTTTTGTGCAATTCTAAATGATACACGATTTTCGATTTGGTGTGCAATATTTTCTGCAACCAAAGCAGCATCTAAATCAGGATTTTTAACTTCCATAATAGAAATTTGAACATCTTCATTTACTAATTTAGATAGTTCTTTTCTGATTTTTTCAATTTCATCTCCACCATGACCAATTACAACTCCTGGTTTTGCAGTGTTGATAATAACATCGGTCTTTTTAGCGGTTCTTTCAATAAGAATACTTGAAACTGCTGCGTCTTTTAATTTCTTTTCTAAAAACTTACGAATCTTAACGTCATTTTCTAAGAATCTAGCTGTATCTTTTCTATCAGCAAACCATCTAGATTCCCAGTCTTTATTGATTCCAATTCTAAGACCAATTGGACTAACTTTTTGACCCATCAGTTTACCTCCTTTATTAGTTTCTCTCACTTACAACAATTGTAATGTGACTTGTTCTTTTCTTAATTGGGTCTGCATGACCACGTGACCCACAACGCATTCTTTTTAATGGTTTTCCTTCGTTTACAAAAGCTTCTTTTACAAATAAATTATCTTTATTTAAATTTAAATTATTTGTTGCGTTTGCTACAGCGGAAGTTAAAACCTTATGAATTGTTCTAGAAGCATCACGATTCATATTAGATAAAATTTGATCTGCTTCCACAACACTTTTTCCACGAATTAAATCTATAACTAAACGAGCTTTACGAGGTGTAAGTCTTACACCATAAGCAAGTGCTTTCGCTTCCATTTTAGTCCTCCTTCCAGTTACTTATTATTTCTTGTCAGCACCATGTCCACCGAATTTACGAGTAAGTGCAAATTCTCCTAATTTATGTCCAACCATATCTTCTGTTACATAAACAGGAATGTGTTCTTTTCCATTGTGAACTCCAAATGTAAGTCCTACAAATTCAGGATAAATCGTTGAACGGCGTGACCAAGTCTTAATGACTTCTTTTTTACCACTTTTATTAACTTCTTCCACTTTTTTCATTAAGTGAGCGTCAACAAATGGTCCTTTTTTCAAACTTCTAGCCATTATATCTCAATCCTTTCTCTTATTTTTTACGACGGCGAACAATTAGCTTATTTGAAGCTTTTTTCGTTCCACGAGTTTTTAAACCAAGTGCAGGTTTACCCCAAGGAGTAACTGGTGCTTTTCTACCAATAGGAGCACGTCCTTCTCCTCCACCATGTGGGTGATCATTAGGGTTCATAACAGAACCACGTACTGTTGGACGAATTCCCATATGTCTTTTACGTCCAGCTTTACCTAAGCTTACTAATTCATGATCTTCATTACCAACTTCACCAATTGTAGCACGGCAAGTATTTAATACTTTACGAACTTCTCCACTAGATAAACGGATTAAAGTATATTTTCCTTCACGTCCTAAAATTTGTGCACTGTTTCCAGCAGAACGACCAATTTGACCACCTTTACCAGGTTTTAACTCAATATTATGAACTAATGTTCCTTCTGGAATATTTCCAATTGGAAGTGAGTTACCAACTTTAATATCAGCATTTTCTCCACTTTCAATCTTCATTCCAACTTTTAAACCTTTTGGAGCAAGAATATATCTTTTTTCTCCATCAGCATATTTAATTAAAGCAATGTTAGATGTTCTATTTGGATCATATTCAATAGAAGCAACTGTTCCTTCTACTCCATCCTTGTTTCTTACAAAATCAATGATACGATATTTTCTCTTAGCGCCTCCACCACGATGTCTTACTGTGATACGACCAGAGTTATTACGACCACCATTTTTCTTAAGAGTTACAAGTAATGATTTTTCAGGAGTTGTTGTTGTGATTTCATCATTTACTAATGTTGATTTACCACGTTGACCATTTGTCATTGCTTTGTATGTCTTAATTGCCATAATTTTCCTCCTTTTTAGATTAGTTTAGTTCAATTGAACTTCCTTCTTGTAATTTAACAATTGCTTTTTTTACTCTTTTTGTTTTACCTACATAACGTCCAACACGTTTTTTTCTAGGTTTTACATTAATTGTATTTACGCTTTCAACTTTCACATTGAAAATTGATTCAATAGCTTGTTTAATTTGTGTTTTATTTGCACGAGGATCAACACGGAATGTGTATTTATTCTCATTTTGTGCAAGATCAGCACTTTTTTCTGTAATAACTGGTGCTTTAATAATATCTCTATAATTACTCATTAACCAAGCACCTCCTCTAATTTTTTAACAGCTGATTCAGTAATTACCATACGATTTACACTTACAACATCTAATGTATTTACTTCATCAGTTTCAAGTAATAACACATTATCTAAGTTACGAGTTGCAAGAATTACTTCATCAGTTAATTCGTCAACAACAATCATTGTTTTTTCTTCATTAACTTTTAAATTTGTTAATGCTTCTTTAGCAGTTTTAGTTTTTCCATCTGCTAAGTTGAAATTATCTACGATAACTAATTCATTATCTATATATTTGTAAGATAAAGCTGATTTTAATGCTAATCTTCTTTCCTTACGGTTCATTTTTAATTTGTAATTTTTTTGTGGTGTAGGGCCAAACACAACTCCTCCACCAACCCAGTGTGGTGCACGAATACTTCCTTGACGAGCATTACTAGTTCCTTTTTGTCTCCAAGGCTTTCTTCCTCCACCGCTTACTTCACTACGTGTTTTTGTACTTGCAGTACTTTGTCTTTGGGCATTTCTTGTTAAACGAATTGCATCGTATAAAACTGTATCATTTGGAGTAATACCAAATACATTTTCATTTAATGTAATATCGTTTACTTTTTCACCCTTTATATTTAATACAGGTAATTTTTTCATACTCACTTTTGCCTCCCTACTAGTTTTCTTCTGTAGAAGCTTCTAAAGCTACTTCTTCAGTAGTTTCTTCTGCCGGTGTTTCTAGAGGTTTTTCTTCGTATGAAACTAGTTCATCCATTTCAATTTTCTTACCTGGTGTTTTAACAGAAGTTTTAATTGTAACAAGTGATTTTTTAGCTCCTGGAACATTTCCACTTACTAAAATAACATTGTTTTCTGTATCAACAGCAACGATTGTTAAATTTTGAATTGTTACAGTTTCAACTCCCATATGTCCTGGCAAGTTTTTACCTTTAAAAACACGCATTGGTCTCATAGTACCCATTGAACCTGGTTTTCTATGATAATGAGATCCATGTCCCATAGGTCCACGATTTTGTCCATGACGTTTAATAACACCTTGGAATCCGTGACCTTTTGTAACTCCTGTTACATCAACTACTTCTCCTGCTTCAAAAATATCAGTTTTGATTTCTTGACCTAAAGAATAGTTATTTATATCTACACCACGAATCTCTTTAAAGAAGCGCTTAGGTGTAGTATTTGCTTTATTGGTATGACCAATAGAAGCCTTTGTCGCTAATTTTTCTCTTTTTGTTTCAAAACCTAATTGAATTGCTTCATAACCATCATTTTCTTTTGTTTTAATTTGTGTTACCACATTTGGTTCAACAGAAATAACAGTTACAGGAATCAATTTACCAGATTTTGTAAACACTTGAGTCATTCCAATTTTACGACCTAAGATTCCTTTCATTTCCATATTTTTTCCTCCTAATTATTATAATTTGATTTTAATATCAACACCACTTGGGATATCTAAATGAGTTAATGCCTCAATAGTCTCCTTACTTGGGTTTACGATATCAATAAGTCTTTTGTGTGTTCTTCTTTCAAATTGTTCACGTGAATCTTTGTCTTTGTGAACAGCTCTTAAAATAGTGATTTTTTCTACTTCAGTTGGTAGTGGAATAGGTCCACATACTTCTCCACCTGTTCTTTTTACAGTTTCCACAATTTTCGCACAAGCGTTATCTAAACTCTTGTGTTCGTAAGCTTTTAATTTGATACGAACTTTTGTTTTAGACATATTGCATCCTCCTTTCGCCTATATCCAGTATAGACTTGCTCCGTTAGGAAAACCCGATAACAAGTTAATTTTATTTACAACTTAACCTGGTGTATCGGCAACCTCCCACATCAACGCATGCCACACATTCAAAATTATACATCATAATTATATGAAATGCAAGTAATTTTTTTCATTTTTTTACATTTTCTTACATTTATTTTTTTATGTTCTTTTAATTGTTTTATTTTTATTTCTTTTTAAATTTAAGTATGTTATAATGAAGAAAATATGGGGTGGAATCATGAACGAAGAAAAAAAGAAAAAAAGAAAAGTAATTAAAAAAGCAGAAAATAATAAGAAAAAACACGTTAAAAAAAGTGAAAATAAAAAAGACATAAAAAAAACTGTCAAGAAAAAAGAAACAAAAAAATCAGAAAATTCTAAAGTTTTAAAGAAAAAAGTCGCAAAAAAAGTGGAAAATAAAAAAGAAAAAACACATCCACTAAAACACCAAAAAAAATCAAGAGAAAAAAGATTAATTATCCCAAATTTAGAACCATCTAAAACTGTGGATTTTGAAGAATATGATGATTTTATTGGATTAAATACGAAAGAATGGGAAGAAAAAAGAGAACAGTTATTAGAGGAACACGAATTACGTTTACAAGGGCAAGAAATCAAAGAAGAACTTGATGATTCAAGTAAAAATTCTAATCTAGCTCTTGTATTGATTGTTGCTTTCGCCATCATTGTAATTTCTTTTACATTTATTACAAACGCATATAGAAAAGAATTACAACGTCAAATAAAAGAAGCAAATGCTTTAAATGAACTTCAAGATTCTAAAAACGAAAATGAAGATAAAGAAGAAGTAATAACAAAAGTAATGACTTGTTCCACAGCAGCTACACAAATAGATAATTACCAAAATTCTGTTCTATCTATTTCAAATTTTGAAAACGATACACTAACTTCTTATGAATATATCATTACAAAAAAATACAATGATCAAGGAAGCTACGATAGTGCAAAATTAGAAAACCAAAATCAAAATGATATACTTTTTGATAATAATCAATTGATCATAAAAACTTATTTTGGACATGGTCACGTGACAAGTGTCCCACAAGAAACAACTTATCTAGGAAAATCTTTGCAAGAAGTAAAAGCACAAGAAGAAAGTACTGGAGCAACGTGTACTATTTCTGAATAAACTACCATTTGGTAGTTTTTTTATAAAAAAAAATAAGCAAAATTGCTTATTTTACGAATGGGATCAATCCCATAAAACGTGCTTTTTTAATTTCATTTGCAACATGTCTTTGATGTAACTTACAATTTCCATTCATTCTTGTTGATGTAATTGCACCATTTGGTTTAATGTATTTTTTAATTACATCTACATTCTTATAATCTACATCTTTTCCTGCACACATTTGGCAAATCTTTTTTCTTTTTCTAAATCCTTCAGCCATGATTCATTATCCTTTCTTTAGTCTAGAAAATCATCACTAATAGACACACTGTCTCCGAAATCAGCAAATGGATCATCTTCGACATTGACATCATTTGTATAATTTCCTGTTTGAGTTGAAGATGGTTGTTGATAATCATATGGGCTTGCTTCATTAACACGATTTCCACGTTGTGCTTTGCTTTCTAAAAATTGTACTGAATCAGCAACAACTTCCATAGAATATCTTTTATTTCCATCCTTATCTTCATAGTTATTAGTTTGAAGTCTTCCTTCTACAGAAACAAGGCTTCCTTTATCTAAATAATTACAAACATTTTCTGCTTGTTTTCGCCAAACAACAATATTGATAAAATCAGTTTCTCGTTCACCGTCACGATTACTAAAAGTTCGATTTACTGCAACAGAAAAACGTGAAAATGGTAAATTAGACGCTGTATATCTTAATTCTGGTTTGGCTGTTAGTCTTCCAATTAATAATACTCGATTCATAACGTATCTCCTTTTATTTTTCAATTTTAGTAATTAAATGACGAATTACATCATTACTAATTAATGCAAGACGATCGAATTCTTTGATAGCAGCATCATCATTTGCACTTAAAGTTAATACGTAATAATATCCGCTTTTGCATTTTTTAATTTCGTAAGCTAATTCTCTTTGTCCCATATCAGTTTCACCAGTAATTGTAGCTCCATGATTTGTAATAATATTTTTAAAGTTTTCAATTACTTTCTTAGTATCTTCTTCTGATAATGTTGGTCTTACGATAAACATAATTTCATATTCTCTCATTTTCTACACCTCCTTATGGTCTTAATGGCTTTTGATAACAAAAGCAAGGAGTAAATTCATACTCGTCTAAGATTATAACAAATATCATATCAATTGTAAAGAACAAATTTTAAAAAACAACTGGTTGTTTAATATCCTTTTTTTGTTATAACTTTTTATTTATAATATTTTTATGAAATCGGTTTACAAAATATGCCGAATTTTGAGTATATGTTTTGTTTTCTGACAAAAAAACTATTACATTTGTAATAGTTTTATACGTTAAAGCGAAATAAACAAATATCACCGTCTTGCATCACATAATCTTTTCCTTCTAAACGTAATTTTCCAGCTTCACGAACTGCTTTTTCTGACTTTAGAGCTGCAAAATCATCATAGCTAATAACTTCTGCCTTGATAAATCCTCTTTCAAAATCAGTATGAATAATTCCTGCACATTCAGGAGCTTTCATTCCTTTTCTAAAAGTCCATGCTCTCACTTCATCTTTTCCTTCTGTAAAATAAGTAGCTAACCCTAAAAGAGAATAAGTTGCTCTAATTAATTGATCTAATCCACTTTCATTGAGTCCTAAATCTTGTAAAAATAAAATTTTATCTTCTTCATCTAATTCACTTAATTCTTCCTCAATTTTTGCACAAACTACAATCACTTCCGCTTGTTCTTTACTTGCATAATCACGTACTTTTTTAACATATTGGTTTTCAGATGTAATTTCATTTTCCTTAACATTAGAAACGTATATGATTGGTTTCATCGTTAATAAATTAAATGACTTTAACAATTTTAATTCATCTTCATTATATTCTAATGCACGAGCAGGAATATTTTTTTCTAAATTTTCTTTTACTTTTTTCAAAAGTCCCACTTCTAAAATAGTAGCTTTATCTTTTGTCATTTCTGCTTTTTTTCCTAAACGATTTAATCTACCATCAATTACTTCTAAATCAGCTAAAATAAGTTCTACATTAATAATCTCTATATCACGAATTGGATCTATTTGTCCTTCAACATGTGTAATGTTACCATCTTCAAAGCATCTTACAACCTCCACAATTGCATCAACTTCTCGAATATGACTTAGAAATTTATTACCTAATCCTTCACCTGTTGAAGCTCCTTTTACTAAACCTGCAATATCTGTAAATTCAAAAGTTGTTGCGATAGTTTTAGCAGGATGAACTAATTCAGTTAATACATCTAAACGTTTATCAGGAACTGTAACAACTCCAACATTTGGTTCTATTGTTGCGAATGGATAATTAGCTGCTAAAATATGTTTTTTGGTAATTGCATTAAATAATGTAGATTTTCCCACATTAGGAAGACCTACAATTCCAGCTGTTAAACTCATACCTATTCCTCCCTATAACGTTGGCATCGTATTTACCCCAAGTGGTAAACCAACTAAATACCATCCTATTATAATCATAATCCATACAATTGTAAATAATAAAATAGATGGAGCTAATATTTTTAAAGTTCCAAATAAAGTAATTTCTTCTTTTCTTTCTGCATTATATTTTTGTAAAAACCCTACCATAATAATAAAATATACAAAAAATAATGAAATACTTTTTCCTATACCATCTGCTGCTTTAAAAATAAACTGTGTGAAATCTGGTGTAATATTTGCTCTCATAAATAATGGAACTACAACAGGGGATAATAAAGTCCACTTTTCTATATTTCCAGGTATCAAAATGCTGGCTATTATAATAATGATAAATACAGAAATAATCAATGGAATTCCCGAAATTTGAAGAGTACTAATGAAATCCACTAATCTTGTCGTAATTCCACTACCCAAGTTAGTCCATTCCAAAATTGATAACATATTAGAAACAAAAAATAATAATACAAATAAATATCCTACGTTCTTAAATTCTTTTGATAAACCTAAGCCACAATCTTCTGTAGATTTTAAATTTCCAGAAAGCAAGCCATATACAAAAGAACAAAATATTAACATAATAGTAATCAATAAAATGCTTCCTGTACGAAATGGTGCATTAGCACTAAATAGCTGAGCAATATACTCAGTTTCATGAGTATCTAACAAAACTCCAGAACCAGGTAACCCTGGAATAATCATATATGCAACAACAACCAACAAAATCAAAAATAAAATCCCACTCATACGCGCTGCTATTTTAGAATCATGATATTCTACACTATCATCAATATGACATTTTTTAGGTAATTTAGGTGTCAAAAATTTTGTAATAATAATAGTTCCTATAAACGACAAAATAAGTGTAGATATAGGGGATATAATACTTGTCGATAACAAATTAAAAGTATAATCCTCATCTACAGAAACATTTGCTGCCATTTGTGTTAACATGCCAAGTGAATAATCATCATATGTAAAAATAATATTTGTTCCATACCCTATACTTGTTCCAAGAAAAGCAGTCATAATCCCTAACATTGGATTTTTACCAGCATATTGATAAATCACCCCTGCCAAAGGAATTAATAACATAAAACTGTATTCTCCAATCATATTAAATATAATAGAAATTAATAATAAAGAAAATGTAAGAACACCAATTCTTATTTTCTTTAAAGGAGAAAACATTTTTTGAAATAATCCACTAGCAGAACCAATACTAATTCCAATTAAAGATAAAACAAGATATGCCAATGGTTCAAATTTAGAAAATGAATGAATCATATTTCCAAATAAAAAATGAAAACCATCCGTTGAAAATATATTTTTAACTGTAGTAATAGAAGATTCTATACTATTATTCACAATAGCAGTCTTATGTCCTTCAATACCTAATAAAGAAAAAAGGAGACTCATTAACATCACAATTAAAGTTAATATTACAATAGTAAAGATTGGATTTAATCTTTTTTGTTTATTTTTTTTATTTAATTTCATAACGTCTCCTTTCTACAATTCTAATACTTTTTTTAATTTTTGATTAAATTCAAATCGTGGCATCATAATAGTTCTCCCGCATTTACAGCATTTAATTTTGATATCTGCTCCAATACGAATAATTTGCCACTCATTTGTTCCACAAGGATGTTCTTTTTTCATCATCACAATACTACCTAGTTTATATTCTTTTTCCATTGTGTACCACCACCTGTGGATAACCCATTTTGATATTATTTTCATCCAAAACTTTTTTTACTTGTTTTCTAATTTCTCTTTGTACTCCATAATGTTCTGTAGGAATTGTATCTACAGTAATACGATATATCAATCCTTGATTTCCGTATTCATTAATTCCAAGAAGAGTGACATTACCTTTGATTTTTTCTAGTGTATTTGTTAAATGATCACACAACTTTTTTAATACATCTTCTGCTTTTTCATAATCTTCTTCATATGGAATTGGAACATCAACAATTGCTAATGAATTAGCTAAATTATAATTAATTACTTCTGTAATTGTACGATTTGAAATAATTTTTACTTCGCCTGTATAGGCACGAATTTGCGTTGTTTTTAAACCAATATTGATAACTTCACCTTGAAAATTTCCAATATCTACCCAATCTCCCATACGATATTGATTTTCCGTAATCATAAAAAATCCTGAAACAAAATCTTTTAACGTATCTTGTAAAGCAAGTCCTAATACAACTCCAACTGCTCCTAATGATGCGATAATAGATGTTGTAGGGATACCATAAATTCCTAAAATGATAATCACATCAATTAAAATAATAATATATTTAATAATATTGGTAATCAAAGAAACAACAGTGATTGTTCTTTTTTCTTCTTTTGTAGTTAATCTCTTTTTTGTAATATGAAAAAAGCGATGAACAACATTCTTAATAACTCCATTAATTAAAATTGAAATACAAATAACTAAAATCGGTCCAACAACTTCTTTAACCATAACTTTTTCAGAAATTGCGTTTATAATATTTAATATATTTCCCATCAATTATGACTCCTTAACTTGAATAATTTCTAATATCCTATTTAAATCTGCTACATTAGTAAAATGAATTTCAATTTTTTTATCACGAATACGAACTTTTGTATCTAACTTATCACGTAATAAATCTTCAGCATATTTATATTCTGATTTTATTGGAGTCTCTTTACGATGAATTTTTACTTTCTTTTCAAAAGAATTATCTTGAATCTTTTCTTCTACAGCACGTACAGGTAATTTATTTTCTGTAATTTCATGAGCCATTTTAACAATTTGTGATTCATCTTCCAATTTGCTTAATGCTCTAGCATGTCCCATTGTTAATTTTTCATCATTCACTAAGTCTTGAACTTCATTTGGTAAACGTAATAAGCCAAGCATATTTGTTAAATGACTTCTACTTTTTCCTACTTTCTTAGATAATTCATCTTGAGTTAAATGTAGATGATCTATCATATTTTGATATGCCTTTGCTTCTTCAATTGGGCTTAAATTTTCACGTTGTAAATTTTCTAAAAGTGCAATTTCCATCATTTGATTATCTGTAAATGTTCGAATTATAGCTGGAATTTTATCTAAACCAGCCATTTTACTAGCACGATAACGACGTTCACCAGCAATAATATCATATCCTTTGATACTTTTTTTAACAATAATTGGTTGAAAAACGCCATGTTCTTTAATTGAAGAAGCCAATTCTTCTAAATGTTCTTCATTAAATACTGTACGTGGTTGATATGGATTAGGTCTTAATTGATTAATATCCAGTTCCACAATTTCTTCTTTTGGTGTTGTTTCATAAATCTGTTTTTCTAACTCATTTACATCTATTGCTTCAGCATTGAACAATTGTTCTAGTCCTTTACCCAAAGCTCTCTTTTTAGTTTCCATTTCTTTCAATCACTTCCTTTGCTAAATTTAAATACGCTTCTGTTCCCCTACTTTGTGGATCATACACTAAAATAGGTTCTCCATGGCTCGGTGCCTCTGATAATCTTACTAATCTTGGAATAATTGTGTCATATACACTTTCTTTGAAATAACTTCTGATGTCTTCCACAACTTCTAATCCTAAATTTGTTCTTGAGTCTAACATAGTAAGTAAAACTCCTTCTATTGTTAATTTTGGATTCAAATTTTTCTGAGCTAAACGTATCGTATTTAATAATTGCATAATACCCTCTAAAGCATAAAACTCACATTGTACTGGAATAATAACACTATCAGATGCAGTCAATGCATTTGTAGTTAAAATACCTAATGATGGTGGACAGTCAATAATAATAAAATCAAAAACATCTTTAATTTCATCTAAATATTTTTTTAACTGTGCACCTTTTACAAATGTTGGGTCTAACTTACTCTTATCAATTAATTCAATATCCACTCCTGCTAAATTAATTGTTGCTGGTATTACATATAAATTTTTATATTTTGTTTTTACCATAACTTCATCTAATGTTGCTTCATCAATTAATAAATCATATATACTTTTGTTAATATCAGCTTTATTAATTCCAACCCCTGTAGTTGTATTTCCCTGTGGATCTAAATCAATTAACAATGTTCGCTTTTTTAAAACACCTAAAGAAGATGCTAAATTGATACTTGAAGTTGTTTTTCCTACTCCACCCTTTTGATTAACAAGTGAAATAATCTTTCCCATATTACCACCATTTTCTAATTATATCTAAATTATATTGTATCAAAATTTCATACTAATGTCTATGTCTCAAATAAAAAAAGCAAGAACTTATCTTGCAATTTTATATTCTACTTTTTTTGCTGATCTTAAATCTTCTGTTACATCTGAAACAATTTGTTTATTATCTCCAGGTGCAATACTATCTCCGATATATCCTGCTGTTTGAATAATTAATTTGTTATCTTTATCATATAAATTAATTCCAATATTAGTAAGTTTAATTTCTTGATCTGTTGTATTTTCCACATTTGCAACTATTTTACTAATTCCTTCAGAATAAGTAATACTAAAACCTGTGATTTTTAATCCTTCGATTGTCTGATCTTCTAATGTAGTTACTTTTGATTCTACTTTTGGTGCTTCTTTCTTTTCTTCTTTTTTATCACAACCACATCCCGTTACCACAAAAATAATTGCTAAAAAACATACCAATAACTTTGAAGCTTTTGCTAAATTACTTTTCATACCAATACCTTCTTCCTATTATATGTCAATTATATCTCTTTTCTCTAAAAATAGTCAATAAATTTATAAAAAAAGAAGATTATTCATCTTCTTTGTCATCGTCTTGTAATAATTTGATTAAAGTATCTTTATCCATATCTTTGTTAACCTCTATATTTCTTTCTAAACATAATTCATACAGAAGTTCTTCACTCAAATCATTATAAGATAATTCTTCAAAATCAGATGCACTAGAGTTTTCTACTGTTTCACTTTGTTTATCATCTTCTACCTCAGCAACATCTTCTTCTGGCATACAGCCATGTTCTACCAAATAATCAATTTGTTCCTTAGTAAGTGTTTCATTTTCTAATAAAGCATTTGCAATCAAATCTAATAAATCACGATTTTCTTTAATTACTTTTTTTGCTTTTTCATAACATTCATTGATAATTTTTCTTTGTTCTTGATCTATTTCAAATGCTACTTGACCAGAAAAATTACGACTCTTATTATAATCTCTACCTAAGAAAACACTACTTTCTTGATGTTCAAATTGTACAGGGCCTAAATCACTCATTCCATATTCAGTAACCATAGCTCTAGCAATTTTAGTAGCTTTCTCAAAATCGTTATGTGCTCCTGTTGTCATTTCATTAAAGACAATTTCTTCAGCAACACGACCACCTAAAAGTCCCATAATACGTTCCAAAAGCTCTTGTTTTGTTGATAAATAAGTTTCTTCTTTTGGTAACATTAAATTATAACCACCAGCATTTCCTCTTGGAACGATAGTGATTTTTTGTACTTCATTGGCATTGTCTAATTTAATACCTAAAACCGCATGTCCGGCTTCATGGTATGCAACCGTACGCTTTTCTTTTTCTGTATATTTATGACTTTTTTTAGCAGGACCCATCATAACTCTATCATGTGCTTCATCAATTTCTGCCATTGTAATTTGATTTTTATTACGACGAACAGCTAATAATGCAGCTTCATTTAATAAGTTTTCCAAGTCTGCTCCACTAAAGCCTACTGTTCTTTTTGCAATATTACTTAATGACACCTTGCTAGAAAATGTTTTTCCCTTAGCGTGAACTTTTAAAATTTCTTCTCTACCTTTTACATCTGGTAAATTAACTGTTACTTGACGGTCAAAACGACCAGGACGTAATAATGCTGGATCCAATACATCAGGACGGTTTGTAGCAGCGATGATAATGATACCTTCATTTGAACCAAATCCATCCATTTCTGTTAATAATTGATTTAATGTTTGCTCACGTTCATCGTGACCGCCACCTAAACCAGCTCCTCTTTGACGTCCAACTGCATCAATTTCATCAATAAATATTAGACATGGTGCATTATGTTTTGCTTGTTTAAACATATCACGTACACGACTTGCACCTACACCAACAAATAATTCCACAAATTCTGAACCACTTATATAATAAAATGGAACATTGGCTTCACCTGCAACAGCTCTAGCTAATAAAGTCTTTCCTGTTCCAGGAGGACCTACTAATAAAACACCCTTAGGAATACGTGCCCCTAGACGTTGGAATTTCTTTGGACTTTTTAAAAAGTCAATCAATTCTGAAACTTCTTCTTTTTCCTCATCCAATCCAGCAACATTTTCAAATGTAACTTTTTTATTGTCTTCATTTAAACGAGCACGACTACGTCCAAAATCCATAGACTTATTAGCACTACCCATTTGTCTTGTAATCAAGAAAAAAGCTCCTCCGACTAAAATTACCATAGGTAATACATTTACTAAAAATAACAAAAATGCACTAGATTCCGGATCAGATGACGTATCTAATTGAAATCTTTCCTTTTTTTGCATTTCTAAAATTTCTGACATAACATCACTGTCTAATGGAACTCTTAAAAAGAAAGATTCATTATCTTTATATCCTTTCATAGTTCCTGAAATTTCATAAACACTTGCTCTACTACGAGGAGTAATTACAACCTCTTCAACCTTTCCTTTATTTGCTTGATTCATAAATTTATCATATGTTAAAACATTTACTTTTTGATTCATCACATTAAAAAAGTATAAGATTGAAAACATAATAAACAATAATATTACATACGGAAATATTCCCTTTTTAATTGCTTTTTTATTCATGAAAAACCTCCTTTTTTAAAGAATACTTAAGTATTATATCATACTTTCCATTTTTTGTTCTATCAAATTGTGATTTTTTCAATCCTGGTAACCAAAGTACTTTTCCAGATGAATCAGTTACAATTGGCCAGATTTCACGCTGATTTTTTGGAATTTTTTCATCAGTAAATATATCACTAATTTTTTTAGCACCATTCAATCCCTTAATATTCATTCTATCACCATTTCTTTTTGTTCTTATAATAATTGGTAATTGAATTTGGCTTATGTCTAATCGGCAAACAAAATTATTATCACTTTCTTCTTCTGTAACTTTTTCTACCGAATATCCATTTGGTAATAAAATACAATCTTCTAATATATAATGATATGAATTATAATTTTTCTTCTTTTCAAATAATGCACGATCATATTCTTTTGTCAAAACGATAGAACAAGGCAATGTTAAATATGAATTAGAATTAGCAGTCAATAGAAATTTTTGTATATTTTGCACATGCCTATCATTAATCATGTCTAAATTATCCTTGTAAATAAAAGTTAATACATATTGAATAATTTGTCGTTGTAAAAATGAATTTTCTTTTTTCCATTGTTCTATATTAATGAAATTGTCATCAAATACCCTTCCTTGCTTTTCTTTTACTACCGAATTGATATATTCATAACTTTGAAGTATCATCTCACTAAATTTTAAAAATTTCTCATTCACATGATTATTTTCTTTTTTTAATTGTGGGACAACATATTTACGATATCTATTTCTAGTATATTGATCTTTTTGATTACTTGCATCTAATACATAAGGTATTTTATTTATTTCAAGATATTCATTAATTTCATTTCTAGTAACAGTAATAAGAGGTCTCACTAAATGATAATTTCCCATAAAACTAATTTTAGGAAAGCCTGAATAACCGCGAAGTGATGAGCCTCGCACCAATCTCATCAAAATTGTTTCAATCAAATCATCTCCGTGATGTGCTGTCATTAAATATTGTGCATGATATTTATTTACAATTTGTTCAAAAAAATGATATCGAATCGCTCTAGCTTCTTGATGAAAGTTTTCCTGATTATGATATTTCTCAATTTTTAAAAATTCAAATTTTACATCATTATTTTTACAATATGTTTCCACAAATTCTTTTTCTTTATCACTTTCTTTTCTTATATTATGATGAACATGAGCACATACAATATGGATTGGAACATTCGTTCTCAATTTTATTAATAAATTTAAAAGTGCCATAGAATCTGGTCCACCGGATACCGCTACTACAACAGTGTCATCATGTTTTACTAATGTTTTTAAAAATTTCAATACTTCGTTCATAATCACCACTTAATTTCTGATTCGCCATTTTTAATTAAAAATTGATTAATTTTAGAAAAAGGTTTACTTCCAAAAAAGCCACGATATGCTGACAAAGGAGATGGATGAACACTCTCTATAATTTTATGACGTGTATTAGTAATTAATACTTTTTTACTTCTTGCGTAACTTCCCCAAAACACAAAAACAACTGGCTTTTCTCTTTCATTTAATTTTGAAATAATTGCATCTGTGAATTGTTCCCATCCATGGTTTTGATGAGATAAAGGATGATCCATCACAACAGACATGATTGAATTTAAAAGTAGAACACCTTGTTTTGCCCAATCCGTTAAATCATTATTTTCTCTTCGAATTCCTAAATCATTATATAATTCTTTAAAAATATTATCCAATGATGGAGGTCTTTTAACTCCTTTTTGCACAGAAAAAGATAAACCATGTGCTTCTTTTTCACCATGATATGGATCTTGTCCTAAAATTACTACTTTTACTTCATCATAATCAGTAAAACGTAACGCATTAAAAATATTTTTGTATTCTGGAAAGCATCTCTTAGTTGCATATTCAGACTTTACAAAATGACCTAATTGTCGAAAATAATCTTTTTGCATTTCTTCTTTCAATACAATATCCCATTTCTTATTAATCATATATCAAAATTCCTTTCAGCTATATGATAACACAAAGTTATCAATGGTGCAAAAAAACAAAACATATACTGTATTTGTTGTACATTATTGTAAATTTTTGGTCAAAAAAAGTAGCTACTCACTACTTCTCGGATTCCTTCATTAATTTCAATTTTGACTCATCCTTTGAATAAATCATTAAATAACAATCATGTCGCTCACCTTCATGAAAACGATGATTTGGCAATAATCGGTATTTCTTAAAACCACACTTTTCATAGTTTTTTATATCTTTTTCATTTTCTACCAATGGATCAACAACTAAATAATCTACATTTCTATTCATTAATTCCTCTTTTATCATATTAAGAAATTTTACTTGATAACCTCTATTAAAATATTTAGGAACACCAATAAAATAATCAATACCATAAACTAATGAATCATTTTCAAACCCATACTTATTACATTCTGCTTTCGTAATTGGATAATACTGTAAATATCCAATGGATTCTTCATTTTTCAATAAAATAAGTCTTTTTATATTTTTATCATTAAAATAATGTTTATATATCAACTTTTCATTGTATGAAATATCTCGCCCATCATGAAATTCTAATACTTTTTCATTTGTTAACCATTTTAACAAGTCATTAACATCTTCTTTTGTTAAAGAACGAATACTTAATTGTTTATTTTTTATCAAAATATTGTCATTTACTACATTAGGTCCATCTAAAACTTTTATGGGTTTCATTGTTTGCTTTTGAAATCTTCCTAAAATAATTAAGATCATAACAATGATTGATATAATAATAAAGATAATATATAAAGGAATAAAATAATATTTAAAAAAAGTAATAATCGCATTTCCTAAAAAACTAGTTTCAAATATCACAATTAATTCACTATATGAAAATAATTTAGCAAGGCAATAAATACTAACAAATGGAAACAAACATGAAAAGAAGATTAAGAAAAAACTAATGATTGTTTTAAAAAAAGTTTTTAAATAAAATATATCCAAAGTTTTTAAAAGTATCATAAAAGATATAAATAGTAATACTAAAAATAATACCAAATAAAATATTCCAATCATTGTATTTCCTTCTTTCTAACATATTCATTTGCTATTTTCACAAAAGATTCTAGACTGATTTTTTCAGCACGATCTTGTAAGCAATAACCACATTCTTTTAAAATTTCTTCTAGTAATTTTAAATCGTATGATTTTAAATTATTTCTTAAATTTTTCCTTTTTTGTTGAAAACAATCTCTCACAAATTGGAAAAAGAAATCAGGTTGTACAATATTTATTTGATTTTCTTTTTTCACAAATTCTACTACAATACTATCTACATTAGGTTTTGGTAAAAATACATTTCTACTAACATCTAATAACTTATGTATTTGAAAATAATAATTTAAAAAAACTGTTAAGGAACCATAGTCTCTACTACCTGGTTGTGCTTTAAATCGGTCTCCCACTTCTTTTTGAACCATAATTACTACTTTATCGACATTCAATTTATCTTCTATTACTTTCATAATAATTGGTGTAGTAATATAATATGGTAAATTACCAATTAAATATAATTTCGAATATTCATAATTATTTAATATTTCATTTGGTTGACTTTTCAAAAAATCTTGATATATAATTTTTACATTTTGGCAATCTTTTAAATTTTCTGATAACACTGGTTCTAAAGTTTTATCAATTTCATAACATATTACTTGTTTTGCCTTTTTTGATAATCCTACAGTTAAAGATCCAGCACCAGGACCTACTTCAATTACTAATGTATCTTCATCTATTTGACTAGACTCTACAATTTTATCAATAACATTTCGATCAATAATAAAGTTTTGTCCATAATTTTTTTTAAAATAAAAATCATGAGAAGTTAAATTTTTTTGCATTTTAAGTGGTGAATACTCCATAATATATCTCCTTTGCCTTTTATTATAACTGAATTATTTTAGAGATACAATAAAATTTAAAAAGAAAAAGAGCTAAGCTCTTTAAAATCCATATCGTTTTACATTAAATTGTATTCCATTACCTCCTGGAGTTGAAGTATTTCGTGCATCATTTTGAGTGGCATAAGCTAAATCAATCCATACTGTTCTATTCGTATTCCATGCTTTTTGCATACTAGCTCCACTATCTAATACAACTCCAAGAAATGGTGGATTAATACCATTATTGATTTCTATAATAGTACCGCAAGGAAATACTGTTTTTGCTGCAGCCAAAATTCTTACACTACCGTATTCTTCATCTTGATAATAAATACCATCGTATATTAAACTATGTTTTCCACCGTTTTTAGTATGACAAGATACATTACCAGTTTTACTACATCCTGGGCAATCAGGACCATATCCTGACATTTTTCCAACATAGCTTGCTTTACCTCCAGTTCCAACTTGAATCACTTCTGGAATCATTTCTTGAACAACAGTTGTTGTTCCATTCACTTGAGGTACAATCAAACCATCTTGACCTTCTGAAACTACTTTTGAAATTCCGTTAGGAAGTTTTTTTGTATATACTGTTTGAGTTTCATGGGAAATAACTTGATTTTCTACACTCAAATTCATATTTTTTGTTGGGTTATCTATTCTCACACTATGATTTTGAAAAACTATATTATGAAATAATGACAACGAAACTATCATTAACATACTAATCCATTTACCCAATAATTGCAGTAAATATATGTTCATAACATTCACCTCAAGATTATTTTAGACTAGTTTAAGTATATCAAAATTCAATGTTCAAGTCAAATTGACGAATGGCTGTTTCTGTCGTTGTTTTTAATACAGTTTCTACATCAATTTCTTTAATCTCTGCAATTTTTTCTGCGATTTTTATAACATTACACGGTTCATTTTTTTGACCACGATAAGGCTCTGGTGACAAATATGGACTATCAGTTTCTAAAAGTAAATGATTTAATGGTATTTCTTTTACAACAGATACTAATTTTTTACCATTTTTAAAAGTCACAACTCCACCTATTCCAAAGTAAACATCCAATTCCATAAATTTTTTAGCCATATCCAATGAATATCCATAACAATGTAATATAATAGGAAAACTACCATCTGCTTCCTCTTTTAATATATTATATGTATCTTCTAAAGCATCTCTACTATGAATGACACAAGGAAGATGATATTTTTTTGCTAATTGTAATTGTTTTTTAAATAATTTAATTTGTTTTACACGGTTTTCTTTTGTATAGTGATAATCTAGTCCAATTTCTCCAACACCTACGATCTTAGGATCATGAAGATGACTCTCTAATATTTTTAAATTTTTTTCAGTTCCATCGTCCACATCTTCTGGGTGAATACCAATTACACCATAAACTTGAGAATATCTTTGTACAATATTTAATGTTTCTACCATGTTTTTTATATTTGTTGAACTTGTAATCATAATATTATTTTTCATATTTAAAATTACTTCATTTAAACGTTCTTCTGTTGAATATTCTTCCAACAATAAATGACAATGTGTATCAATCATAATATTCCTCCTAAAAAAAATATACCACAAAGTGATATATTTTCATACTCCTATTCACAATCATGACATTTAATATAGACAAATCGAATCATTGTTATAATAATTGCAACAAAATACAAAAAATCTAAAATATTAAACTCAACAATCATACTACCTAAAACTAAGAATCCAAGAAAACCTAATATCATTAATACAGTTCTTATTTCCTTATTTTTTAGTATTGACATGATTTCTCTCCTTTGTATTTCATACAACCTAATTTTAACTATACAGGAAAAATATATAACATTCAAACATTTTTATCATATTTTAGTATACAATTTACAACATTTTACAATCTTTTGTTACAAATTTTGACTAAAAAAATAGATACTGTTGAAATTCAGTATCTATTTAGCAATTTCTTCCATTTTCTTTTCTTTATCAATTCGAGCAAATAAAGGATGTGGAAGACCAACTTGAATAGAATCTCCTAAACCATCAAATGAATCTAAACTTTCAAAAGAAATATTATTTGTATTCATTTGTTCAAAAATAGATTGAGCTGTATCTGGTAAAAATGCTTGTAATAATACAGCACCATGACGAATACCTTCTAATAAATAATATAATACATCATTTAAGCGTTCTTTTTGTGATTCGTCTTTTGCAAGAATCCAAGGTGTTGTTTCATCAATGTATTTATTGCATCTTCTAAATAAATTAAAGATAGCTTCTACTGCATCTGCCACCCTTAATTCATTCATATGATTAATTACTTCTTCTTTTGTATTCATAATTGTATTTTTAAATTCTTCATCCAACGATGTATTTTTATTTGGAATTGATAATTTTCCATCAAAATATTTATTTATCATACTAATCGTACGATTTACTAAATTTCCTAAAACATTTGCTAAATCAGAATTAATTCGTTCAATTAATAAATCATATGTGATTGTTCCATCACTAGAAAATGGAATTTCATGTAATAAATAATAACGAACTGCGTCTACACCAAAATATTTTACTAAATCATCAGCATACATAATGTTTCCTTTTGATTTACTCATTTTATCATTACCAAATAAAATCCATGGATGACCAAATATTTTTTTAGGTAAAGGTAAATCAAGTGCCATTAACATAATTGGCCAGTATATTGTATGAAATCTTAAAATATCTTTGCCAATTAAATGAACATCTGCAGGCCAATATTTATTAAATGATTCAGCATGATTACCGTGAATATCATACCCTAAAAAAGTAATATAGTTACTTAAAGCATCTATCCAAACATATACTACATGCTTTTTATCAAATGAAACTGGAACCCCCCAATTAAAAGAAGTTCTTGATACACATAAATCCTGTAGACCTGGTTTGATAAAATTATTCATGATTTCATTTTTACGTGATTCAGGTTGAATGAAATCAGGATGACTTTCAATATATTCTTCTAATTTTTTTGCATATTTGTCTAGACGGAAAAAATATGCTTCTTCACTTGCTTTTTTTACCTCACGACCGCAGTCAGGACATTTTCCATCAACTAATTGAGACTCGGTAAAAAACGATTCACAAGGTGTACAATATAATCCTTCGTAAGTACCTTTGTAAATATCTCCTTGTTGATATAATCTTTCAAATATCTCTTCTACCTTTTTTACATGTTCTGGATCGGTTGTTCGTACAAATTTGTCATAACTTGTATTCATACAATTCCAAATTTTTTGCACTTCAGAAGCAATGTCATCTACAAATTGTTGAGGTTCTTTTCCCATTTCTTCTGCTTTTAATTGAATCTTTTCTCCGTGTTCATCAGTACCTGTTTGAAAATAAACATCATACCCCTCTAATCTTTTAAACCTAGCAATTGCGTCAGCTAATACAATCTCATATGTATTTCCTATATGTGGTTTTGCAGATGTATATGCAATTGCTGTTGATATATAAAATTTTTTCTTTTCCATATTATTCCTCCTTATTTGTCGAACCAAAGCCATAGGTTCTCTCTTGTTTGATTTCAGCTTCATGATCTACTGTTAAAAACTTTTGAAATATTCCTTGTCCAAATGCTTCACCTTTTAATACATGATATGTTTTATCACTAGAATTATAAAGTGTAAATGAAAAATGGCCTTCATTTGTTGGATTATTATAAAAATCACTATCAATTACACCAACACCATTAGACATCCGAATACCATGCTTTATTCCCATACTACTACGTACATATAACATTAAAACTTCATCGTTTTCCATATTTACTTTTACACCAGTAAATATTCTTTTTTGTTCCCCTGGCTCTATTTTAAAATCATATATTGCTCTAAAATCATAACCAGCACTATGCTTTGTACTTCTAGTTGGTAATTCATAATTTTTATAAGTTTCAAAATCGTCTTTAAAATCTCGTTTAAATTGTTCATAACTTATTTTTTCAAAATATCTACCCATATTACCTCCAAAAAAAATCACGTCCAGTATAAGGACGTGAAATGCGTGGTACCACCTTAATTCATAGTAAAAACTATCTTAAAGTTGTTAACAGGAACCACCCGTATCATCCTACATATCGAATCATAAACTCCAGAACCATTTCCAGTTATTTCTTTTTATTCATTTGCACCAAACATGAACTCTCTTAAAAAAATACTTTAACCTTTCTTTCCTTCAACGTTTTTATAGTTTTAATTATAACACATAGTTTTAATTTTGCCAATCATTTAATTTTCTAATTGTTTGGAAAGAACTTGTGAAGTTAATTCAATCAATTGATTATCTATATCACTAATACCTTCTGTTCCGTAAATTATGATTAAACCACAAGCATCACCGTTAGCAATCATTGTTGAATATGCAAAAGCTACTTCCATTTCTTGGTTATCAACTAATTGAATTGTTCTTTTCGTTTTTTGTAGCATTTTATCACGTCTCGAAATAATATTTTTTAATTGCTCACTAATCGGTTTTCCAATTAATAATTGCTTATCTACTCCCGCCATAGCAATTATTTTATCTGTATTAGTAATAATTACACTATGTCTAGTAATATGATAAATAACCTCGGCAAAAGATTTTGCTTCTTCTTCAAAATAATTCATTGCAAAATATTTTTTTAAAACAATATTTTCCTTTTCATCTAAAAATATTTCTAGATTTTCGCCTTCCCTGATTCTAAGTGTTTTTCTAATTTCTTTTGGAATGACAATTCTTCCTAATTCATCAATTCTTCTAATTACTCCCGTTGCTTTCATTTTTTCCTCTCTTTCTATTGTATAGAATGCGTTAAAAATATTGATTTATACTTATCATCATTAAATATTTGTGATATAATATAGAAACCACTTTTGGCTATAAAAAGGAGGAATATTATGAATCAAACATTTATTTTCGGTCATAAAAAACCTGATACTGATAGTGTGACCGCTTCAATTACATTATCATATCTTAAAAACAAATTAGGATATCATACAGAGCCTCGTGTATTAGGTGATATTAATAATGAATCAAAATTTGTATTAAAATATTTTAAAGTTACACAACCAAAATATTTAAATGACGTAAAGTTACAAGTAAAAGATTTTAATTATCAAAAAGGAAACTTCATATTTGAAAAAGAATCAATATACGCTTCATTTTTTCATATGTTAAAAAATAAGGCAACAACTTTACCTATCGTTGATGAAAATAAAAAATTATTGGGTATTGTATCAATGAAAAGTATTGCCGCAGAACAAATCGTTGGTGATTTAGCACATGTAAAAACATCATATCAAAATATTCATTCTATATTAAATGGTGAAGAAATTTTGAAATTTGATGATGAGATTATTGGCAATACATTAATCGCATCATATAGAAGTACTACATTTTTAGAAAATATTAATATTGATGAAAATACTATTTTAATCGTTGGTGATAGACATAGTATTATCGAACACGCTGTAACAAATAAAGCAAAGCTTGTTATCATAACAGGTAATGGGTTATTAAAAGAAGAACATCTTAATATTGCTAAAGAAAATAAAGTAAACATTATCAGAACTAGTATGGATACCTTTAGTGTTGCTAAAGTAATAGGATTAAGTAATTACGTTTCTACCATTGTACATTCTGATAGCGTTATTGCAATTAATGAAAATGATTATATGAATGATATTACAGAATTAGCAAAGAAACATCGTTATAGCAATTACCCTGTAGTTGATAATACAGGAAAATGTTTAGGTTTATTTCGTTTAGCAGATATCAACGATAAGAATACAAAACAAGTTATTTTGGTTGATCATAATGAAGCAGAGCAATCGGTTGATGGATTAGAAGAAGCTGAAATTTTAGAAATAGTTGATCATCATAAAATAGGTACAATTGGTACTTCATTACCTATTAATTTCAGAAATATGCCAGTGGGTAGCTCAAATACTATAATTTACTTAATGTACAAAGAAAATCATATAGAAATCCCACAAAATATGGCAGGATTAATGATTTCAGGAATAATATCTGATACTTTATTAATGAAATCTCCTACTACAACAGAATTAGATAAAAAAGCAATTGAAGAATTAGCAACCATCGCACAAGTAAATCCTTCAGAATATGCATATGAAATGTTCAAAGCAGGATCATCAATTAAAGGAATGACAGAAGAAGAAATATTATATAATGATTTCAAAAATTTCAAAATTGATAATTCTAAAATTGGAATTGGACAAATATTCACATTAAATATAGATGAAATTAAGAAAAACGAACAAAAATTTATAGATTTAATTGAAAGAGTATCACAACATAATGATTATTCAGTAGTTGGATTATTTGTAACCGATATTATGAAAAACGGTTCTTACATTTACTACAATTCTAAAGCTGAAGAAATATTTAAAGATGCATTTTATTTAGATAAAATAGAACAAGGACAATATTTAGACAATATTATTTCAAGGAAAAAACAAATTATACCAAATGTTATGAGAGTAATGGATTAATCATTACTCTTTTTTATTTCCCAGGAAATAAAAAAAGAAGTTATATTTGAAGTGAACCCCAAATAGTTCACAATAATAAAAAGAAGATTTAGTGTTTTCCTAAATCTTTTTTGATTTTATTCTAGAAGTATTGTAAAATATAATCCAATCTTCAACAAGTGCTTGATATTCTTGTATTGAAGATATTTCATTATTATACAAAGTTTCTTTCTTTAATATTCCATGAAAAGATTCCATTGGTGAATCATCAATAGGAGTCCCTTTTCTAGACATTGAAATTTGAATATTATTTGAACTACAAACAGCTTTGTATTCATAAGATGTATACTGGTATCCCTGATCAGAATGTAGGATTAAACCAGATACATCTTTTCTTTTGGCTATTGCCTCATTTAAAGTGTTTAATACGATATTTAAATCGTTAAATTTTGATATTTGATATGCCACAACTTTTCTATCATATAAATCTAATATAGTTGATAAATATAAACGTTTATCTTTATATATTAAATATGTTATATCTGTAGTCCATTTTTGATTTGGTTTTGTTGCTTTAAAATTTCTTTTTAATAAGTTCGGCATAACATTAGATTCAATTCTTATATATTTTGTTTTGTTTAATTTTTTATGATATTTTGGCATTAAATTATATTTATTCATTATTCTTTGAACTTTCTTATGATTAAATATTACACCATACTTAATCTTTAAGCCTTCAGTTATCCTACGATATCCATATGTACCTTTTGAATCATCAAATATTTCTTTAATTATTAAATAATCATAATAATCTTTATCTTCTGTATTCCTATATTTATAATAAGTTCTTTTACTTATTTCTAAAACAGCACACATGTTTGAAAGTTTATAAGTGTTTATATATAAATTAATAAATGTTACTTTCTCTCTCGTTGTGCCTTTAGGAAGGCTTGGTATTTTTTTAATATTTCATATCTTTCTTTATAATCAATATTTTCTTCTTTAGTTCTTCCAACTCTTTTATATGGTAAATTTTCTTGATTACCTTGCTTTCTATCTTTTACTACCCAATGATAGACAGTATCATCACTTAAACCATATTTTTTAGCAACTCTTTGATAAACTCCTGATTTACCTGATTTATATTCGTCTATAATTTTTTGTTTGAATTCAGTAGTATAAGTTTTCCCACAAAAATAACACCTCACTTTCTTGAGATGTTATTCTATATTAATTCTTCTTTTTAATAAAGTGTCTAATTAAGGGTTCACTTCAATTATCCTTCTTTTTGTTCTAATTGCTTTTTAATTATTAATAATAACTCAATTAAATAAAATATAAAATGTTTTTCTAATTTAACAGTATCTAAAATAATCATTAAATTTTTTCCTCTCATTTGAAAACGAAACATTTTAGATAATTTTGTAACTTCATAAAATAACTGATCTCCTTTTAATTCTTTTAATATAGAACTTGGAATCATAACTTCAATAAAGTTTTTTGTTTGTTTTACATACTTAATACCAATTTCCACAGCAATTTTTTCAAACCATTCTTCATACATGTAAATTAACATTTCATCAGTAATATGCCCAAAACGATCTTCTAAATAGTTTTTAACTTCCTTCAATTTATCATAAGAATCAATCGTATTAATTAATTTATGAATTTCAATTTTTAATTCTTCTTCTTCAACATAATTATTACTAATAGTAGTTGATACATCTAATAATGGCATAGAATTTGCGTTTTCTTCCTCTTTTGCAATATCTTTTCCTTGTAATTTTGAAACTTCTTCATGTAACATTTTTAAAAATAATTCAATTCCAATTGTATCAATAAAACCAGCTTGTTCGCTTCCTAATATATCTCCAGCGCCACGAATAGATAAATCGCGCATTGCTATGGAAAATCCACTACCTAGTTCTGTAAATTCTTTAATGACATTTAGTCTCTTTTTTGCTGTTTCTGATAATACTTTTGAAGTATTATACATTAAGTAACAATAAGCTATTTTATCACTTCGTCCTACTCGTCCTCTTATTTGATATAATTGAGACAACCCAAAGCGATCAGCATCCATAATAATCAATGTATTCACATTTGGAATATCAATACCTGTTTCTATAATAGTCGTACATATCAAAATATCGTATTCATGATTTATAAAACTTTGCATTACATCTTCTAGTTCATTTTTATCCATTCTACCGTGAGCAGATATTACTCTTGCATCTGGCACTAATCTTTCAATTTCAGATAATTTTGAAGTCATATCATCTATATGATTATATAATATAAAAACTTGACCATTTCTAGATAATTCTTTATAAATAGCATCTTTTAATAATGGTTTATTATAACCAACAACATAAGTTTGAACTGGATATCGATTTACTGGTGGAGTCTCTATTAATGATAAGCTTCTAATTCCTGACATTGATAATTGTAAAGTCCTTGGAATGGGTGTAGCTGATAATGTTAATACATCAATAGTATTACGAAATTCTTTTATTTTTTCTTTATGTTTTACACCAAATCTTTGTTCCTCATCAATTACCAATAATCCTAAATCTTTAAATTGTACATCGTCGCTTAAAATACGATGAGTTCCTATTAAAATATCAATTTTTCCTAATTTCAATTCTTCTAATATTTGTTTTGTTTCTTTTGGAGACACAAAACGATTTAACATTGCAATTTTTACTGGAAAATTAATGAAACGATTTTGAGCATTTCGGAAATGTTGATTTGATAAAATAGTAGTAGGACATAAAAATGCTACTTGTTTACCACTTAAAACCGCTTTAAACATTGCTCGGAATGCTACCTCTGTTTTTCCAAAACCTACATCACCACATAATAAACGATCCATCGGATGAGGTGATTCCATATCTTTTTTTATCTCCTCTGACACTTTGATTTGATCGCTTGTTTCTTCATAAGGAAATTCTTTTTCAAAGTTTACTTGATTTTCGTCATCTTTATCAAAAGCAAATCCTTCTTTGGCTTCTCTTAACGCATATAATTCTAATAATTCATGAGCAATATTCTCTATTTTCTTACGAACACGTAATTTTGTCTTACTCCAATCACTACCGCCTAATTTATTGATTTTTGGAATTATTCCTTCATTAGAAGAATATTTACTAATACTATCTATTTTTTCAACTGGAATATATAATTTATCTTGATCTTTATATTCTACTACTAAATAATCTTTTTGAAGATTATTTTTTAATAATGTTTTAATACCTATGTATTTCCCAATTCCATGAATATTATGAACAATGTAATCTCCAACATTCAATTTGTTAATATCACGTATTTTAGTACCAAATTTAAAATTGGTTTTATATTTCATCTTTTCTAATTTTTGATCAAATAATTCTACTTCCGTTAATACTAATAAATCATTAATTTGAAAACCTTTCGTTAATGAATAAACAATCATGTTAATCTTATTCATTTGTATATGATTTTCATCTACAAAAATTATTTGCTGATCATCTAACTCTTCTAATAAACGATTTACTTGATATCGATCTTTTAAAGCTATAATAATTGTTTTTCCTTGTTTTTGTTGTTCTTTCAAATATTTTTTTATATTTTCAATTCCTTTAGGAAAACCAACGACATCTAATGAATCAAAATGTTGTAATTTTATATGATTCATCACATTTTCAATTCCTAAATAATAAAAATGATTAGAACTCTTACTATCCAAATCATAAAAATTGTGCATGTAGTTAGTATCATTAGGTAATTTCATACTCAAGTTATAATGAAAAATATCATCATTTAATTTTTCATAGCTTGCTTTTATTTGATTATAATCAGAATAAACAATCATACAGTTGGATAAATAATCTTGAATAGATTCTACTTTTGTATATTTAGCTAATAATCGATGATGTGGAAAATCTTCTTCCAAATTCATTGAACCATCAGTTAAAAATTCCGTATAAGGTGGAATTAAAACATCGTTTAATGATTGTATTGTACGTTGGTTATCTACCTCAAATGTCTTAATGGAATCAACAGTATCACCCCAAAATTCTATTCGAATCGGATTTGACATTCCCATAGGAAAAATATCAATAACAAAACCTCTTACTGCAATCTCACCAGTTTTATTAACAATTGTTTCTCGCTGATAACCCATCTTATGTAAACTTATAAGAAGGTCATTCATTTGATAATCATGATTCATTTTAATAGGTAAAAAATGATTCTGAAATATTTTAGGAGAAGGCAAATATCTTAAATACCCCATTAAATTAGTAACGACAATTTTGGGTTGAGATAATAATGCAGATTTCATTGTTTCTAATCTTGTAACTTTAAATTCAGGTGAAATTGCAATAGCCTCACTAGTTAAAAATTCATCCATTGGAAATAAAAAAACTTGACTAGTATAATCTGAAATCATTTTGTAAAACTTATGAGCTTCAAACAAAGAATTAGTAACTAATAATATATTTCTTTGTTTTTCTTTAAGCATGCAATAAAGATAATAACTAAACAATTCATCAGTTAATCCAGTAACCCCATTAACATTTTCATCTAATTTAATATATTTTTTCAAATAATTCATAATTTGCCTCCTTTCTACACGGAAAAAAGAGTACATAGTAATAGTACTCTACTATTTTTTATTATATTTATTCATTAAATTATCAAAAGATAATACAAAATAGTCATTTAATAAATCTATTCCTTGTTTCATTACACTTTCAATTTGTTTTTGTTCATTGTTAGATAATTTCCCTAACACATAATCTTTTCCATCTATTTTTTTATTATTAGATATTCCTATTTTATATCGATTATATTCATTTGTGTGTAAATGAAATTCAATATTTTTTAATCCATTATGGCCACCGGAACTACCCTTTTTTTTCAATTTAATTTTACCAATTGGTGTATCTAAATCGTCACAAATAATTAAAAGATTAGAAATAGGAATTTTATAAAAATTGATAAATTTATAAATCACTTCTCCAGATAAATTAATATATTTTTGTGGTTTCAATAAAATAACTTTTTCATTGTTAATAAGGATTTCACAATATTTACCACCAAATTTTTCTCTATCAAAAGTAACATGATGAGTATTTGCAAATAAATCAATTTGTTGAAATCCCATATTATGCCTTGTGTTATCATATTCTTTTCCAGGATTTCCTAATCCTACAATTAAATACATGAATTTCACCCCTTTTCTTTTGTATTATGATATTCATCATATACCACTTTTTTATTAACTCCGCGGTCTTTGCTTACTCTTTTTATTGACTCCATTGTTGTTAATCCTTCTTTTATATATAAATTAACATGTTCTATAATAGTTAAGTTTTGATATGTTTGTTCACTTGCATTTCCCTCTACAAGTAGTACAATTTCACCTTTCATTTCATCTTCTAATTTTAATATATCGGAAAATTTACCTCTATATATTGTTTCAAATTTTTTACTAATTTCTCTTGCTATGCAAATGTTTCTATCTCCTAATATTTCCTGCATTTGTTGTAATGTCTTTTTTATACGATGAGGTGCTTCATAGAAAATCATCGTATGAGCAAAATTTTTGAGTTTAGTCATTTCTTCTTTCCTTTTACTATCTTTGTTATGTAAAAATCCATAGAAGTAAAATGGTTGAGGATTAAGCCCTGACATGATCAGAGCTGGCACAAAAGCAGTAGGCCCTGGTAAACCGATTACTCGATATCCATGATTCATTGCAATTTTTGCTAAAATATAACCAGGATCACTAATAATAGGTGTTCCTCTATCACTTACAATTCCAATCTTTTTGCCTTCTTCCAAATATTTCAATAATTTTTTTTCATTTGTATCTTCATTAAACTTGTGACTTGAAATTAATTTTTTCTTTATATTTAAATGGTTTAATAGAAGTGCTGTAACTCTTGTATCTTCACAAAAAATAACATCTACTTCTTCTAACACTTTAATTGCTCTTAAAGTAATATCATCTAAATTACCAATTGGTGTTGGAATCAAATAAACTGCTTCGCCATCCTCATAACTTTTTTGTATCATTATATCACCCCATACGTAATAATTTTTTTAATTCATCCGTATATTCATTTTTTTCATTGTGAGAATAAATAGGATCTAGAATTTTTAAACCAGGTTTTCCATTTTTTGTACCTTCTATTAATAAAATATTAGCATCTCTACCCTTTTTTGGAAATATGAATAACACTTTTTTTGGTTCTATGTTATTCTTTCTCATAAGAGTGACAATATCAATAAAACGTTCTGGTCGATGAACAAGTGCTAGTATACCATTATTTTTTAATAATTTTCTACTAATTTTCATAATATCTTCTAAATTTAATGTTTTTTCATGACGAGCAATTGTTTTTTGTTCAAATTGATTAACAATAGACGTACTTTTATGATTAAAATATGGAGGGTTGCATGTAATAATATCATAAAATTCATGATCAAATTGTTTGGCATAATGCTTGATATCATCGTTCACAATATTGATTTGTTGTTCTTTATGATTTAATAAAATACTTTTTTTAGCATACTCATATGATTTTTTCTGAATTTCTACTCCAGTAATTTTAGCACTACTTCTTTCTGATAAAATTAACGGAATAGGAGCATTACCACATCCTATATCAAGTATTTGTTTTGCTCTTAAATTTATTGTTACAAAATTTGGTAGTAAAACCGAATCCAAGGAAAAAGAAAAACTTTCTTTACTTTGAACTATTTTTAGTTGCTCTCTTCCTACTAAATAATGAATTTCTTCATTCACGAAACCATAACCTCTATAATTCCTTTTCCGGAAATTTCTACTTTATATTTTTGACCTAATATATCGATTTCTTTAACTACACCATTGCCATATTTTGTAGAAACAGTCTGTCCCACTTTAGGCATATTTTTACGACAATTTTTATAACACTCATTTTCATAGTTCAAGCAGCATAATAATCTACCACAAAGGCCATTAATTTTAGAAGGATTTAAAGAAATATTTTGATTTTTAGCCATATTGATAGAAACAGAATCAAACTCATTTAAAAATGTAGAACAACATAACATTCTTCCACACATACCAATTCCGCCAATCTCCTTTGCCTTATCTCTAACACCCACTTGTCTCAATTCAATACGTGTATGATATATAGCGGCTAAATCTTTAGCTAAATTTCTGAAATCCACACGATTATCTGCTAAAAAATAAAAGAATAATTGATCTCTATCAAATGTATAGCTAGCATCTAAAATTTTCATATTTAATTGATGTTTCACAACTAATTCTCGACATTTCTTTAATGCTATTTGTGATTCTTGTACATTTTTTAAATGACGTTTTTCATCTTTTTTACTTGCTATTCTTAAAACATTTTTCATTTTTCCTTGAATTTGCGAATCATCAATTTCAAAAATTTCTGAAATTGTTGTTCCAAATTGTACACCTTTTTCTGTTTCGACAATTACAAACTGATCCTTTTTCAAGGATAAATGATTAACAGAAAAATAATATGGCATTCCATTTTTCTTTAAAGTCACTTTAATTACTTGCATGTTCACACCTCCTTAAATAACAAAATCAATTGGTCTATCAATAAGTTATTATTTATATTTACTTTTAAACGTCTCTTCATTTCTAAAATAATTTCTATTTTTTTACATAATTGCAACACCGAATTTTGATTAGATAGTTGTTCAACAACACTTTGATAGTCAATCATAAAATCTAGTGGCAATCCAAATTTTTTATTTAAAATATCTTTGTATGTAATCATCATAATGTCTAAACCAAATTCAATTTTATTTTTTTCATTAAAAACGCTTGTCCAAAGTTTGTTTTCTTTTAAAATTGCTAATTCTTGATTGTTTTCTATTTCTTGCAGAAATTTGATTACATAATTAATTTGATTTATTTTTTCATTATCGTTAATAAATTCATAATATTTTTCTTTTGTTTTAGCAAAAAATAATGAAATTTTTTCCAAAGATGTTTGCGGGCTCATTTCTAAAAATGAATAATTTTTTGAATTTGATAATGATATAATTTGACAACGTGAAATAATTGTATCAAGTAATTGATACATATTATCCGTAATTAAAATAGCAATAATTCCAGGTTCAGGCTCTTCTAAAAATTTCAAAATAGAATTAGCAGCCGATGAATTCATCTTTTCTGCTTCATGGATAATATATATTTTATACTTAGTTTCAATGGCTTTTGTTGAAAATTGTCTTTGCAATTCTTCTAATTGTTCTTTTTTTATCCATGCTCCATCTGGTTTAATAATTTTTAATTCAGTAAAATTCCCATCATCAATTCTTTTACATTGTGTACATTCTTTGCAATTTTTACTATTTGTATAGTTATTAGGACATAAAATAAATTTTGCAATTGCTATTGCAATCTCACTTTTTAATGGATAATGATTAGCATCTATCAAATATGCATGCGAAAAGCGCTGATTTTTAGCAGCGTTTTGCATCATTTGATAAATAATTTTTTGACTATTCTTAAATTCGTCTAACATCATATCCTCCTAATAAATTACAAAAAAAATTACAAGAAATGTCATTAATGCTGGAAATCCAAAAATAGAAACACTTAAAACTGTAATACAATTAATTGGAATAATAATTTCTGTTGGTACCATAATCAAATTAAAACTATATAATAAAAATACACTAAAAATAATCTTTTTTATTATTTCATAAATTTTATTAAGTAGAGCCATATTCTCACCTAAAAAAACTTATGATACATATTACTAATTATGAATCTGTTGACGATTTTCTAGAGAAATTTCTAATGTAGAAGAGTCTATATATCCCATATCCGCTCCTAATGGAATACCATATGCAATTTTACTCACTTTAACATTTTTATTTTCTAATTTTTTAGCAATATACATGGCTGTTGTTTCACCTTCAACGCATGCTTTAACAGCAATAATTACTTCTTTTATTTTTTCTTCTTCTATTCTTTTCAATAAAGATGGAATATTAATATTTTCAGGGCGTATACCCTCCAATGGAGAAATAAGTCCGTCTAACACATGATAAACACCTAAATAGGTTCCAGCTTTTTCAAATGAAAAAACATTTTTTGGTTCTTCTACAACACAAATAGTCGAATGATCTCTTGTTGAATCCTGGCAAATACTACATATATCTTCTTCTGATAAATTATTGCATATTTTACATCTTTTAATATTGGATTTAATTTCCTTTAAATAATTAGAAAATTTTTCTAGTACTTCTTCGTCCATTTCTAATAATGATAGAACATATCTTTCTGCTGTTTTTTCTCCAACACCTGGCATTTTTTTAAAGCATTCTATCAAATTTTGAATTGTTTTTGGATAATTCATATTTTAAAATAGTCCTGGCATTCCTTGTGTGTATTTTCCCATTTTATTTTCAATTTCTTGATCAACTTGTTTCATCGCATCATTTACCGCAACCATTACCATATCCTCTAACATTTCTATATCTTCATTACTAAATTCTTCACCTGTAATTTTTACATTTAAAATTTGTTTTTTACCATTTACAGTCACAGTTACTGCTGAAGATTTACCTACAAATTCCATATTGTCAATTTTATTCTTTGTATCAGTCATCTCCTTTTGTAATTTTTGAGCTTGTTTCATCATAGCTTGTATATTCATATTTTTTCCTTCTTTCTATTTATATTCTACAATATCACCAAACATTTTTTCCATTTCAGAAATTTCTTTATCTGTTGATGTTTTATGAATATTAATTATATCTTCATATTTTACATTTTCATCTTTATATTCAAATTTTCTTTTTTTAAAATTAAATTCATCTTTTATTGGTTCCCATTCATTTAAAGATAATGAAATCAATTTATAATTATGATTACATATTTTTTGTAACATATTTTCCAATTCAATAATATTATTGTTAAACAAATTACTAATATTGATTTCATCATAAACTACAATTATATATTCATCACTTGCTGCTTTTATCATACCATCAATAAATAAAGAAGCTAAATGACTATACTGATGGTCTAACAAATATTTTCTAAGTTCATCAGGGAGTGATTTTCTGAGTTTTATTAAAACACTTTTGTCAAATCTTGATAATGTATTATTAACACGATTCATTTTAAATTCATTCATTTTTTGTTCATCTATTTTTGTGTCTATTTGCACGCTTTTTTGACGTGGCAATTTTTCTTTTTTTTCTTCTGCTTTTTTAGCAACAATATTTCCCGGGAAATTATTTTGCGTATCTATTACATTATTTTTTTCAACTTCATCATTAGAATTTAAAGTGATATCTTTTATAATTTCTAATTCTAAAATCAATTTTGGAAAATTAGTATTTTTCATTTTATTAACACACTCATTAAACGAATATATTAAATTTGTTACTTCAGATATTGTCATTTGCTTTGCAATGTCTTGATAAATTAAAAAATCTGTAGTTAACATTTTTGGGGCAGTTTTTGACAATAATATATTTCTTAGAAATTCAATCATTTCTTCTGTTAATTTAGTCAAATTTTTTCCTTCATCATGGCACTCATTGATTTTATTCAAACATTCTAATACTTTTTTTGCTATAAAATTAGAGAAAAATTCTTTTAAATCATTTTGAGATAAAGTTCCATTTATTTCGTGAACGTCTTGTTCCGTAATTTGATTATTTGTATATGCACGAACTTGATCAAGCATACTAAGAGAATCTCTCAAGCCACCATCAGATAATCTTGCAATTGTTTCCAAAGCTTGTGGTTCTATATTTATATTTTCTATTTCAGAAATTTTTGACAATAACTTCACAATTTCTTTGACACTGATTTTCTTAAAATCAAATCTCTGGCATCTAGATAAAATTGTTAGAGGAATTTTATGAGGATCAGTCGTTGCAAGAATAAATATTATGTGTCCGGGTGGCTCTTCTAAAGTTTTCAGTAATGCATTAAATGCTCCTACAGTAAGCATATGAACTTCATCAATAATGTATACTTTGTATTTTCCTGTCGACGGAACCAAATTCACTTTACTTTTTAATTCTCTGATTTCATCCACGCCATTATTAGATGCAGCATCTATTTCTATAATATCAGTGCTTTGTTTTGCATCTATTTCTATGCATGATTTACATTTTCCACACGGAATACAGCTGTTAAGATTTTCACAATTTATCGTTTTCGCCAAAATTTTTGCGACACTTGTTTTACCTACTCCCCTTGGTCCCGTAAATAAATATGCATGGTTAATGCAGTTATTTTCGATTTCATTTTTCAACGTTTTTACTATTAATGGTTGTCCAACAACATCATTAAAATTAGTTGGTCTATATTTTCTATATAAAGCTTGATACATGATTCACCTCATTTCATAACACAACATATTATAGCATTTTTGAACACAAAAAGGAATTGATTTGAAATCAATTCCTTTTATCTTTAAAGAATTTTTTTAGTAATATTTGTGATTCTTCACGGCAAATATTTTTCACAATAATAGGATGATGATTATTTTTTTTATCGTTTAAAATATTATCAATACTTTCAACATATCCAAACTTTTCATTATTTGTAGCATAAACTAGTTTTCCTATTCTTGACTGAATTAATGCTCCTGCACACATTAAACAAGGTTCTAATGTAACATAAATTGTGCATTTTTCTAAATGCCATGTATTTAATTTTTTACATGCTTTTGAAATAGCTAAAATTTCTGCATGCTCAATAGCATTTTTGTTTTTTTCTTTTTTATTATGTGCTTTAGCAATTATTTTATTATTCATAACAATAATAGCTCCTACAGGAACATCATCAGCTTTATAGGATTTTTTTGCTTCTTTTAATGCCTCATGCATATAATATTCATCCATATTAACAACTCCAATAAAAAAGCACACACGTTTAGGGTTCCTTAAGGCTGCTATTTCCCAATCCTGACCTGTTTCAGAAATAAACGTTGTGCATAATCATATTATAACATTTCTTATTTTTTTTGCAAGTATTTTATAGTTTCACGTGGAACATTGTTTGTTTATAGTTTCACGTGGAACATTG
>CAMBYP010000002.1 GCA_945872435.1 uncultured Mycoplasmatota bacterium | reverse complement strand
TTCAAATGATGCTTTACTTTTTTTTATTTCAAATACTAAGTCTGCTTTCTTTGCGACTTGATTAGAATGAGTTACAATAATTACGCATTTATTTTCTCGATGTGCCAAATGTAACAAAATATCTATAATTTCTTTTTCGGTTTCTGCGTCTAAATTCCCGGTTGGTTCATCTGCCAGTATTAATTGGGGTTGATATGATAAACTTCTAGCAATTGCCACACGTTGTTGTTCTCCACCAGACAATTTTAAAATTCTTCTTTCACCCATTTGTCTGTTTAATCCAACTTTCTCTAATAATTCTAAAGCATAAGCTTTTTTATCTTTTACATTTAAGTGATTAATATCCATTGATAAAATAATATTTTCAACAGCAGTTAAATTAGGAAGTAAATTAAAACTTTGAAATACAATACCAATTTCATGACTGCGATATTTATCTAAATCCATTGTTTTTAAATTTTTCCCTTGGTATAATACTTGACCACTTGTTGGCTTTTCTAAACCAGATAATAAAGATAATAAAGTTGTTTTTCCACTTCCACTTTTTCCTTTGATTGCATATACTTTTCCAGTTTCAAAAACAAAAGAAAGATTATGTAAAACATCATGATTTTTTTCATATTGATATGATACATTCTCTAATTTTAATATTTCCATAATTAACTCCTTTCCCTTAAAATCTCTAAAGGTGAAAATTTTGCAATACTAACTACTGCCGATATTCCACCAATTATTGTTAATAAAATCCCAATTATTGTTACTTGTCCTAAAACTTTAAAATTTACAACAGCTTTGATTTCTATCACTTGTTCTATAGTTTGATTCATTGGTTTTATTTGTAAATCATGACCACCTCTACCAAAATTATCTTGAACTTGATTCATGGATTGTTGATTAGAATTAATTTCTTGTTTTAATAAATGATTAGCTACAGGAACACTTGTTAGAGCACCAATTCCTACACCAATGATAATTGATGTAAAAGATACTATGAAAAGTTCCATAAGAAATTTAAGTACTACACTACTTTTTTTCATTCCAATAGTTCTTAATACTCCAATTTCATATTTTCTTTCACGAATATGGATCATATGAATGATTAATAATACAATCACACCAATTACTAAAATAACAATTAAAAATGTATTAGCAAAACTTGATAAATTAGAAATTGATTCCGTTTCACGTTCAATCGAGTCTAAATTTGTAGTAACTTGATAATCGTCACTTAATCCTTTTTTTGTTACTTCAGTTTCAAATTTTTCTACTACATTTTTATCTTTTAATATATACGTAGGTGAAACTGTATATTTTAATTTTCATCTTGTTCTAGTATTTTTTTTGCAACTGTTTGATTCGTTATAATAGTATTTGCCGAATCAGAAAACATTTGAAATGGACCACTTTGTCCTTCTGTATTTGTCTAATAAATTCCTGTTACAGTTAATTCATAAGTATTAGTATCATCGTTTGAATCTACTAAAGTAATTTTGTCCCCTACTTCTATATCATTCACTGTTGCTAATTCTTCATGTATAATACAATTATCCAAAGAAAAATCTTCTGATACCTCACCTTCTACCATTTTATTTTCTCCACTAATAAATTCACTCATACTATCATAAGAATTATACGCTTTTATTGTAAAATCTCCTCGCTGAAGAGTAGCATCTTCGTTTTCTTCATTTTCTGGTTTTTTTCGATCATTTACCGATGTAAATTCACTACTTGCTTTTTCTAATGAATCACTATTCATTTCAAATTGATAAGTATAATAATAATGATCAACATATTCACTATTACCATATTTTTCTATTTCTTCTTCAGTAAGTGATGAAATTTGTTGAAATATTTCTTGGTTTTTTCTGTATTCTCTTCTCCCGGCTGAAAATCTTTCATCATATGACTCCGATTAAGAGTTAAAGTAGCTTCCACATCATTTTTACTAACGTATGATGTAATAATTTGATTTGCCGAATTTTTAATTGCTAATGTAATTGTACTAGTAAATGCAATAGCAATAAAAATAATTCCAATCAAAATATTTCTTCCTTTATTTCTAGTTATAGATAACCACGCATTTTTTAGTAAATACATATCTAATCTCCTTCCCAAATTCATTTTATAAAACAAACTTGGAATAAATGTGGATGAAATTTGGAAAAAAATGAAAACATTATGGGATAATATCCCATAAGTAAAAAATGACTAATATTTAGTCATTTTTTTTAGATATAATTCCGTATCTCTTTTTTTCATAGCTTCTCTTTTATCATAGTTCTTTTTACCTTTACCAAGTCCTAATAATACTTTTACATAATTCTTACTAAAATATACTTTCAATGGAACAATGGTATATCCATTCATTTCTACTTTATCACGTAGTTTATATATTTCTTTTTTATGAAGTAATAATTTTCTTGTTCTTGTTTCATCATGATTAAATTGATTTCCTTGTTTATAAGTACTAATATGCATATTTAAAAGAAAAGCTTCATTATTTTTTATAATCGCATAACTATCTTTAATATTCGCATTACCCATACGTAATGATTTTATTTCTGTTCCTTTTAAAACAATACCAGCTTCATAAGTATCTAAAATTTCATAATCAAATTTTGCTTTTCTATTTAGTATTTCCATGATATCACCAACGTTTTTATTATATCGTATATTTAAATATTTGACAATTTCCAACTTGAAATTTCATAAAGTCTTCATTTTTAGAATATCCTATTAAATTATAGTGCAATGCTCTTAATGTAGAACCATGCGTTACAAATAATACTGTCTTATTTCTATTTTTTTCTATCGTATCAATCAATAAATTTCTAGTACGATTTAATAAATGTTGAATTGGTTCTACTCCATCATCACCAGAATTTAAATCATAATTCCAATATTTTTGTGACTGTTCTTTTGTAATAGGAGTCCCTTCAATTTTTCCAAAATCACGTTCTATTAATTCCTGTTTTAAAATAATAGGACATTGCTGATGAAGCACAATTTCTGCTGTTTTTTTGGCTCTTTGTAATGGAGAGGTATAACAGACATCGAAGAAAATGGTTTCTAATTTCTTTGCTACTTCTTTTGCTTGTATTTCTCCATTTTTATTTAAAGGAATATCAGTATCTCCTTGAATTTTCTTCTCTTGATTCCAATCTGTTTCACCATGTCTTATCATATATAAAATCATAATCCACCCCTCACAGAAAGAAAACATCTAATTAGATGTTTCCTTTTCTTTTTTCATATCTTTCATTTCACTTAAAATAAAATCTACTGTTTTATTTTCCTTACTAGCATTTAATACTGTTACCTTCACACGATCACCTAAACGATAATGTTTATTAGAATTCTTTCCAACGTATGAGAATGTAGATTCATCATAATAATATGTATCACCTCTCATATCATCATTTGATATTAAACCTTCTATTAAATTATCTAATTCTACAAACATTCCAAAATTTAAAACACTAGTAATCATACCTTCATATTCTTCTCCAATGTGTTTCATCATATATTCTGCTTTTTTCATATCATCTACTTCACGTTCACAACTAATTGCATTTCTTTCTTTTTCACTAGAATGTTCTGCAATAGAAATTAATTTTAAATCCCAATAGCGAATTGTTTCCGGATCCAACTTCTTTTGAAATAAATAAGTTCTAAGCAAACGATGAACTGTTTGATCAGGATAACGTCTAATTGGAGAAGTAAAATGCGTATAACACTTACTTGCAAGTCCAAAATGGCCAATATTGTTCTTATCATATACAGCCTTTTGCATACTTCTTAAAAGTAAACTAGATAATAAATGAAAAAGTTTGTTTTCTTTTAAACTGTCTAATACTCTTTGCATATCTTTTGGTGTTATTTCATTTTTATTATATTGTATTGAAATACCTAACGTTTTTAAAAATTGTGAGAAACTTTCTATTTTTTCTTCATTTGGTTTTCCATGAATACGATAAATAAATGGAAGTTCCATATAATAAATATGAGTAGCAACTGTTTCATTGGCAGCAATCATAAAATCTTCAATTAATTTTTCACCAGTACCACGTTCTCTTAATTTTACATCAATTGCTTCTCCATTATCATTTACAATAATTTTTGCTTCATCGATATCAAAATCGATATAACCTCTTCTTTCTTTATTTTTACGAAGAATATGAGCAAGTACTTCCATCTCTTTTAAATCATCAACAAATGGTTCATACCCAGGTTCTACAATATTTTTTTCTAAAATATCATTGACAGCACGATAAGTCATTCTTTTTTTAGAATTAATAACACTTTCATAAATATCATAATCAACAATATTTCCTTTTTCATCGATTTCCATATCACAACTCATGGTGAGTCGATCGACACCACCATTTAAAGAACAAATTCCATTTGATAATTTATGAGGTAACATTGGTATTACACGATCTGCAAGATATACACTTGTTCCTCTTTCATAAGCTTCTTTATCGATTTCTCCATTTTCTTTTACATAATGAGAAACGTCGGCAATATGAATACCTAATAAATAATGACCATTTTCTAATTTATCAATTGATACGGCATCATCTAAATCTTTTGCATCATCACCATCAATTGTAAAAATTGTTTTATTACGTAAGTCTCTTCTTCCGATATATTCTTCTTCTGTTACTTCTAGAGGTAGTTGTTCTACAGCTTCCATTACTTCATCACTGAATACATCATTAATTTCATATTTACTTACAATAGACAAAATATCTACCCCAGGATCATTTTTATGTCCTAATATTTTAATAACTTCACCTTTATAATTTCCTTTTTCATCTTTACCAATTAAACGAACAAGTACTTTATGACCATTCATAGCCCCCATTGTTTTACTCTGTTCAATATCAATATGAATACTAATTTTTTTATCATCTGGATCAATATGTCCTAATCCACCTTTATAGTAAAACTCACCGACAATTTGATGCAATTTACGATCTAAAACCTTTACAATTCTTCCTTCTAAATCTAGACCTTTTTTAGATGTAATTTCTACAATTACTTGATCACCATGAATTGCACCATTCATGCATGTAGGAGGGATAAAAACATCTTCGTCTCCTTCAATATCGACAAAGCCGAATCCCTTTTTATTACCAATTAATCTACCTACTCTTAAATGACTGTTATTAAATAACATATAATTTCCTTTATTTGTATGATATACTTTCAAAGAATTTTCTAAGTCACGAAGACAAGCTAAAAGTGTTTTTAATTCTTCTGCACTACGAATACCTAGTATTTCTTCTAATTCTTCTATCGAATAAGCACGTTCTTCTTCTTTTAATATTTCTAATATTCTTTCTTGCATAAGCCACCTCTATTGTTATTATAAAAGAAAAAACTTAAAAAATACAGCAATTTTACTTTTTATTGACGCATATTTACAAAATAAAAAAGTCTTTACGACTTTCTTTTATCCTCTAATTGCTTGATTACTTCTTGAAATGTATCAGCAATAATTGGTATATGATTGTAAATAACAAATGGTTTCGTTCTACCAATACCACATAAATTACAACATCCTATTAAAATCTGACAATCTGAATAGTTCGCTTTTAAAAATTCAATATCTTCCTTTTTTATCGATTTACATTTATTACAAACCTGGATTTGATTTATCATTCTTGAATATCCTTAAAAATTTCTAATTCTTCTCCACTTTTAATTTGGAATGCATTTGCATCATCTGTATCAATATGCATTTCATAATATGAATTTTCAGCAATTCGTACTGACACGTGATACATAATTCCTCCTTTTTTACCAGGAATTTTTACACTAACTGTTTCTAATCCCTCAAATCCTAATTTTTTTGCATCTTCTATTGGCACATGAATATGACGAGTAGCAATAATTCCAGCTTCTCTTTCAATCATTCCTTTTGGTCCAATAATTGTCACTTTTGAACTTCCTATGACATCACCAGACTCTCTAATAGGAGCATTTAAACCTAATTTAATACAATCTGTTTTTGATAATTCTACTTGTGTGTACTGACGAACAGGTCCTAAAATACGAATATGTGCAATCTCATCTTTTTCAGTACGAACTGTTACAAATTCATTGCTAGCAAATTGACCTGGTTGATTAATATTTCTACATTTTGTTAATTCATAATCTTTACCAAAAAGGATTTCTAAATCTTCTCTCGTCACATGAACATGACGTGCTGATATCCCTACTGTTACTTTCATATGATACCCCTTCCTACCATAAGCATTATATCATATTATGTTTATTTTCTGTTTAATTTTTTCATATTTTACAATCTTTGTCATATCATTTACTAGAAAGGGTTGAAAACATGAATCAAAATAGTTTTTTTCCAGGAGCAAATCAAGCTAATAACTTTTCCGGAGCTCCTATTTATTCAAATTCTGGTATCATACCAAATCAACAAAATGTTCCTACAATGGCAGGAGATTTTCCATTAGAACAATCTTATATTGAAAATATTTTAAGATTAAATAAAGGAAAAAAAGTAGATGTATATATGACTTTCCCAGATTCTACAGAATGGCGTGATTTAAAATTTTCAGGAATTATAGAACAAGCAGGTCGTGATCATATTATCATTAGTAATCCATCTAATGGTGAATGGTATTTACTTTTAACAATTTATATTGATTATTTTAAATTTTATGAGAAAATTAATTACAGTCAAGAATTTATTCCCAATTAGTTTATACTAGCAAAAGCATTCTTTTTTTGTTATAATGTTTTTGGTGATAGTATGAACGTATTAATGTTTTTTCTAGTAATTTGTGTCATAATATGTAGTATATTAATTCTTTTTATTCATTGCTATAATAAATTTCAAAATTGTTTTATTCGTTTAAATGAGGCAGAAGCAAATATTGATTCAGTTTTAAGAAAACGTTTTGATTTATTAAATAAATCAATTCATGTCATCCAAACAAATACGAAAATTGAAAAAGAAGATGAAGTTTTAAGCGAAATTGTTAAATTACGTTCTCGTAAATTATCTAATTTCGAATTAGATCGAAAATTATATGATTCCATTAATGAATTTTTAAGTTATAAAGAAAAATATGCTGTATTAAAAACATGTGAATCTTATTTAAAAATTGAGATTTCTTTGAATGAAACTGAAGCTGAAGTTTATGCATGTAGGCAATATTATAATGACATTGTAACTACTTACAATCAATTAGTCCGTTCTTTTCCTTCAAATATTTTAGCCTTTTTATTTCATTATAAAGAAAGAACTTATTATGACGGAAAAGATATGAATGATGATATTAAAAATGATTTTAAATTATAAAAATAAGTATCAAATTTTATTGATACTTATTTTTTTCTTTATATTTACATATTTCATATAATTTACAATTTTGACATTCTGGATTTCTAGCTTTACAATGATATCTTCCAAATAAAACAAGTTGATGATGTAATCTTCCAAGAGTTTCTTTTGGAAATTTTTTTGTTAACTTATTTTCAATAGTTCGAACATCATCTGTTTTTCTAGCCAGTCCTAAACGTATACTAACGCGAGTAACATGTGTATCTACTGCAATACACGCTTCATTATATAAATTACTAAGTACAACGTTGGTTGTCTTTCTTCCCACGCCTGGTAAAGTTTCTAGATAATCACGATGATTAGGAACAATACCATTTTGTTCTAATAATAAACGACTTGCTATTTCTTTTACATTTTTTGCTTTTTTGGTATAAGTACCAATTGGTTTAATGATTTGTTCAATATCTTTTAAGTTTGCTTCTTTTAAATCATGCAATGTGGGATATTTTTGAAACAAAATTGCTGTCACTTGATTTACTCTTTTATCAGTTGTTTGTGCACTTAACATCACAGCAAGTAATAATTCATAATCTTTTGTATAATTTAATTCACAGCGAGGATTTGGATATAATTCATCAAGATATAAACTAATCTTTTGAATCTTCTCTTTCATTTAACCAATCATAATCAAACAATTCTTTTGTTTGTAACTCCTTCTTTTTATGGAAAGCATTTTTTTGCTTTTCTACATCTTCTTTATTTTTAATACCTTTTTTCTTCCATTCATATAATATCTTATCAATATATCTTAAATTATTAGCACCGTTATATGTTGCTTCTTTTAATGCTAAAATAATTAATTCCTCACTAAATTCGCCACCACACCAACTTTGAATAATCTCATACTCCATAGGTGACAATGTTCTTCCAAACTCCCTTTCAAAAATATCAAAAATATTTTCACTATTTTCTTTTTCTTCATCATTTACAACTAAAAATGCCAGTTTTTCATATAATTTATCTAAATTAATATATTCAGATCGTAAATTTCTAACTTTACGTACTTCAATTTCTAATATGCCTTTATCTACTAGACCGTTCATCATTTCTAATACTTCTGTCATTTCTAACTTTAAATCATAACTAATTTGTTTTGGATTAAATTCTAAATCTGTATTTAATAATTCTAATAATAATATAAATTCAGAATCTGATAAATGAAATTCTTTATAATGCTTCAATAAAAGCATAGGAAACATTCCTGTCGATGATTTTAATAACAACACAATTTTATCCATCATAAATATCACCTGCTCTTTATTATACTAAAGTTTTTTCACTATGTATAGAAATTATGATTGGATTCCACCCATTTTTTTATTTCTTTGACATTATTTTTTAAATGTCCCCTTAGGATTTCTTTTTCAATTTGTTTATAACATTGTGATAATTTTTTATTAGGGATATACTTTGCTAACACTTGACTGGTAATATTAATATCTTCTCTAGAATGAATTGGTAAATTTTTCTTCATAATTTTTATTTCTTCTTTTTCAATTCCTTTTAACATTCCAATTAGAATGCAAGTATTGAAATCAGATTCGTAAATACGATAAATTTGAAAAGTTTCTTTTTGACATTTTCTTAAATAATTCATTTGTTTTTTTTCTTTTTTAGAAAAAGGATATAACGCGTCTACGTCTAATTGCATCCATATCAATAACGGATGTGAATATAAAATAGCATCTTTTAACTTTGGAATTTCCAATATATTTAACAGATCTAAATCAATTAATAATTTTCTTCCATAACTAGCATTTTTAGAATAAAAAATTTTATCTAACTCTTCTTTTTTTCGTTGATAAGAAATATTTTTTAATAAATGCTTTTTTTCTATAATAGCTTCTTTTAATTTTTCATCCATTGTAAAATTTAAAGTGGTTGCAAATCGAATTGCTCTTAATATACGAAAACTATCTTCTTCAAAACGTTTCTTAGCATCTCCAATACACACAATTCTTCGATTTATAATATCATTTTGTCCATTTAATGGATCAATGATTTCTCTTTTTGAATTCATACAAATAGCATTGATTTTAAAATCTCTACGCTGCAAATCTTCTTGGAGTGACTTAATATAATGAACTTTCTGTGGATGACGATGTAGTATATTTCCAACTTCTTTACGAAATGTGGTTATTTCGAATATTTCATCATGATATATAACGAGCGAAGAACCATAATTTTCTTTTAATACTTTAAAATATTTTTTTAACATATTAGGAGTCATACTTGTACAAATATCAATATCATCATTCGGTTTTTTTCTTAATAAATCTCTAACAAAACCTCCTACGATATAAGCTTCTTGATTATGCTGTTCAATTTCTTTTAATAGTAAAATAGCTGTCTCTAATTTTTTCATAGATAACAAAAAAAGGCGTAATGCCTTTTAGTTTAAAGCGTCTTTTAATTTAGAACCAGCTTTAATTACAGCAGCAACTCTTGCTGGGATTTGAACAGCTTCACCAGTTCTTGGATTACGTCCAACTTTAGCATCTTTGTGAACTGCATTAAAAGTACAGAAACCAGTTAAAGTAACTTTTCCTTCCTCTTTTAATCCTTTCACAATTCCACTCATCATTGCATCTAAAGCACGAGTAGCATCAGCTTTTGTTAATCCTGTTTCTTCAGCAATGTAATCGATTAAACTTGCTTTTGTCATATGTTTTACCTCCTATTATGTTAAGCTATCTTGCTTACATTCTAAGAATATCATTATTTTCAAGTAATTGCAATATATTTTATCAAAAAAGCCTTATAAAATATATGTTTTTAATAAAAAAGCCATATATATGGCTATTCTATCTCGTCTTCGTCATCATCTGAAATAATATTTAATTCATCAATATCATTTTCTTCATTTACATCTAATTCTTCATCTGTATTAATTTCATCAATATTATCTTCTTCTTCTGATTCTGGTTCTTCTTCTATTTCTTCTTCATCAAGGATTTCATCTTCATCATCATCATCTTCAAGTGAAAGATTAATACTATGATGATCTCTTAAATCCCATTCGTTATTATCTAATAATACAAATCTTTTATCAATAGTAAGTGAAGTATAATAATCACCAATTTTTGATGTATATTCATCATCACTATACCCCAATAAATCACAAATTTTTCGAAAAATTGTTGGAGTATTCATTGTTTTTTTATTTTCTTTTAATAACTTTTCAGTTAAATCTGTATAAGACATTAATTCTAATTCTTCTTTAGGCATATTTTTTAATTTCATAATTCCCTCCATATATGATTTACATAAAAGTTGGTATTTCTATTCCAATTAGAAATAACATTTCTTTTAAAACTTTATTCGTAAGTGTTAAAACATATAACCAATCATTTTTCTTTTGTTGATCTTCTAAATTAGCTAAATGATTATTTTGATAAAATGAATTGGCAAGATCAGATAATTGATAAATATAATCAGCAATAATATTTGGCTTTCTTTCATGAAATGCTGCTAAGATTACTTTTTCCAATTCTAACAATTTTAAACGTAAATTACGATCTGTTTCATTATAAATTTGAGAAGATAAACTAGTTGGAACCTCTACTTGTTTTAATATTTTATCAATTCTTAAATAAGTATATAAAATATATGGTCCCGTTTTTCCTACAGTATTAGAAAATTTATGAATATCAAAGATGTAATCTCTTTCACGGCTATTTTGTAAATCTGCAAATTTCAGAATTGCATTTGCAATCTTACGAATATCTTCATCGTTCTTTTCTTTATTCTCTTCTTTTTTAGATAAGAATATTTCTTTTGTCTGTTCAAATAAACCATCTAATTTTGGCGTATTTCCGCTTCTTGTTTTATATGGTTTTCCATCTTCTCCATTCACGGTTCCATAACCTAAGAATTCTAAATTCGCATCTGTTATTCCTGCTTTTTTCGCAACACGGAATACTTGTTCAAAATGAAGATTTTGACGATTATCTACTACATAACAAATGTAATCTGGATGAAATCTATGTTCACGTTCATAGATAGTTGCGAGATCAGTTGTTCCATAAAGATACGCACCATTACTCTTTTGCCAAATCAGTGGTGGTACTTCTTTCGTATCTTCTTCACTCTTTACTTTTACTACTTTCGCACCTTCACTGTCCTCAATAAGGCCCTTCTCATGAAGAATTTCCTCTGTTGGAGCAATATACTTATAAGCATCACTTTCTCCTTGCCATAGGTCAAAAGAAACATCTAAATAACGATATAAACGTTTAATATCATTTCCACTAATCTCTAAAATCACTTTCCATAATTCACGATAAGTAGGATCTCCATCTTGTAAGCTCTTCGTAATCGCTGCACACTTTTCTTTAATCTCATCATCTTCTTTACAAAGAGCACTCATCTTTGGATAAATATCTTCTAAATATTCTAACGTAATATCATTGATATCTTTTTGATCCTGTAAAACACCATAAATTACTTGCCCAATTTGTAATCCATAATCTCCTAAATGAACATCACTAATCGTTTTATGACCTACGTAATTAATAATACGTTTAATACTCTCTCCTACAATCGCAGTACGCATATGTCCTACGTGAAGCGGTTTTGCCACATTTGGTCCACCATAATCAAGCACAAATGTTTTTACTTGTTCTGGTTGTTTTAAATGAAACTTCTCATGATTCATCATATCTACTAATTTTTCTTTAATAAATGTATCACTCAAAGACATATTAATAAAACCAGGTGCTGCAAATGATACTTCTTTAAAATAAGATTCAAAATTGTCAATCTTTTTTAAAGCATCTACAATTTCTGTCCCAATCATCATCGGAGCTTTGTGATATTTCTTTGCTAATTGAAAAGCAGTATCGCTTTGATAATCACATAACTCTGGACGATTCGATAAAATGACAGTAAATGTATCATCATAGCCACATGTTTTCGCAACATTCGTTAATAACTCTCCTAATTTTTCTGTAATCATTCTATCACCTCAAATTTCAATTGATATGAAAATAATTCATCGCTTGGATATAATCTATAATCGATTTTAACCCTGTCGTTTTCCCATTCTAACACGTTTGTTTCTACTTGTAAATAAGTTTTCAAAGATTCTTTCAATGAATTATAAATAACTTCCGTTTTATAACCTTTTTGAAACGTCATTTCTAACTCATAATCTTTTTGCTTTCTTACCAATCTTACTATATTATCCTGTTTCGTAAGTGTGACACATATATCATTCTCATAATAGACGATTTTATTTTTTAATAACAAGCCATCACCTTGATAAGAAAAAGTATTTTTTTCACTTTGATTCATGACTTTTGCTTCTAACTTTATTTTCGCCAAAAAACCACACACCTTTAAACGTAGACATTATAACATAACTATATAAAAAAAGCACTTATATTTTTTTATATTTTACTAATACTAAACAATAGTAATATTATAAGGAGATATAACATGAAAAAATGGAAAAAATTGGGTAAACTATTTGGCATTGTTATCATTGTGTTATTACTGACATATATTAGTATTTATGTTGTGGCTAAATTAATGCCAAAACTTCCAATTAATAGTGCGAATAGTTTTTATTTATTTGATAAAAATAATGAATTATTTACTGTAGGAAATCAAAAAGATTGGATATCATTAGACGAAATTTCACCATATGTAATAGATGCTACATTATCAGTGGAAGATAAAAATTTTTATAAACATCAAGGATTTGATTTTTTGCGTATCATAAAAGCATTATATGTTAATTTTACAAGCGGAAAAACAAAACAAGGTGCTTCTACCATTACACAACAATATGCGAAAAATTTATTTTTAGATTTTGATAAAACATGGAGTAGAAAAATTGACGAAGCATGGTTAACAGTACGTTTAGAGTCACATTACAGTAAAGATAAAATCTTAGAGGGTTATTTAAATACAATTAATTATGGAGGGGTGTTTGGAATTGAGAATGCTAGTAAATATTATTTTAATAAAAGTGCCAAAGATTTGACACTTGCCGAAGCATCTATTTTAGCAGGAATTCCTAAAGACCCAACTCATTATTCTCCTATATCAAATGAATTAGCGGCCAAAGAAAGACAAAAAATGATACTAACTTTAATGGAGAAAAATGGATATATTACATCTGAACAAAAAAATAAAGCTGAAAAAAAAGAATTAACTTATATAGGTAGTGATAATGATCAAAGTCTATCAACCCTAATGTATTATCAAGATGCGGTCATTAAAGAATTAAAATCTATCAAAACGATTCCTTCTTCTTTCTTAAAAACAGGTGGTTTAAAAATATATACAAATTTAGATCCTGATATTCAAAAAAATATGGAAAATAGTATGAATGAAGATTTGAAAGAAAATCCAGATTTAGAAGTGGCAAGCGTTGTAATGGAACCAAAAACAGGAAAAATACTCGCTACTACAGGAGGAAGAGACTATAAAAAAAGTCAATATAATCGTGCTACAAGTGCGAAAAGACAAGTTGGATCTAGTATTAAACCTTTCTTATACTATGAAGCATTAGAAAATGGATTTACTCCATCTACTACTTTTAAAAGTGAAAAAACTACTTTTACCTTTCAGAGTAATACAACTTATAGTCCTGAAAATTATAATAGTAATTATCCTAATAAACAGATTAGTATGGCTGCTGCTCTCGCATATTCAGATAATATATATGCTGTTAAAACACATCTCTTTTTGGGAGAAGATAGCTTAGTAAATATTGCAAAAAGAGTCGGAATTCAGGAAAAATTGAAACCAATTCCTTCTCTTGCATTAGGAACAAATGAAATTAACTTATTAGATATGATGGAGGGTTATAATACACTTGCTAGTGGTGGTGATAAAATAAAACCTTATTTTATTCGAAAAGTAACTGACAAAGATGGAAATGTTTTATATTCATACAAAGCCAAAAAAGAAAATGTTTTAAATCGTAGTATTGTATTCATTTTAAATGAAATGCTAACAAGTTCTTATGCTCAAGAATTTATTGATTATAATTTCCCTACTTGTATCAATATAGCACCTAAAATTACTAAAAAATATGCAATAAAAACCGGAACAACAAATACAGATCATCTTATTTTTGGATATAATCAAGAATTGTTAATGGGAATTTGGGCAGGATACGATAATAATAAAGAAAGTGATGTCAAAGATGGTAATTTAATTAAAAATATGTGGGTAGATACAATGGAAGCATCTTTAAAAAATTTAAAAGGAGATGGATGGTATGAAATACCAAATAATGTAGTAGGTGTCTTAGTAGATCCTATTAGTGGTAAACCAGCAAATGAAAGTACAAAAAAGAAAAAGATGCTTTATTATTTAAAAGGGTCTGAACCATTTGAAGAATCTAAAGAATTGGATGATTTAATTCCTACTATGAAAACAATAGAATAAAAACTTCTATAAATGATATAGAAGTTTTTTAAATTGCAATTAAAACAATTTCTGTTGGGTATACTCCCCCACCATGATTTCTAAGATAAAATTGATAACTAGAATCCATTTGTTCTATCATTTTTGGAATTTCAAAAATATCTCGTACATTATGATATACAGAAATTAATAATTTCGGATGCTCTTTTTTTATATGTTCTTCTGCCCCTCTTAATGCTTTTTGTTCTCCACCCTCAATATCCATTTTAATCATAGTTATTTTTTCTTTCACTTCATCATCTAAAGTAGTTTCTAATACTTCATCATCACCATGATCCATTGTCATATTTGCCGAATTATCTACTTCACTTTTTTTAATATATGTAATTCCCGTTTTATCTGTAATTGCTCTTTTTTTTACTATAATATTGGGATAACGACTTACATTTTCCTTTAATTTTATTAAACTTTCTTCCGTAATATCATATGCATATATTTTTTGATATTTATTTTCACCATAAGTATAAATATAGTCTAAAATTGTATCCCCAGTATATGCACCTAAATCTACAATCACTTCTTCACTATTTGGCTCTATTAAATCCAAATCAAAATAATGACCATAACTTTTTTCGATCGATCTATTTAGCATCTTAAAATCATATTGATACCAATTACTCATAATAGAATACAATACTAACTTAGAACGATAATCACCTAACTTAGAATATAAATGAATAAAATCATCTAAATGATCTTTTAATGAATCAGCAATCAGTCTCATGTGTTCAAAATCTTCTTTTGACTCATTTAAACTTCCCCAATAGGGAAATTTTTCAAAATAATTTTCTAATGAATTTTTTATATTCTGATTTAATCTTTTATACTGATATACCATATCTCCATAAATTTCTTCCTTGGTTTTCTTTTTTAAGTGATTTACAAGTTGTTTAAAATAATCATCAATATAATTCATATCTTCTCCTTTCTAACTATTTATATGCAAAAAAAAGAAGAATATTTCTATTCTCCTAGTCTTTTTAACACGGTATCTTTTCCAAGTAAATGGATTGTATTTGGAAGTTCTGGTCCATGCATTACACCAGTTATTTGAATACGAATTGGCATAAATAGCATTTTACCTTTTACACCAGCTTTTTCTTTGGTATGATTAATTGCTTCTTTGATATTTTCTACTGTCCAATCATTCATATTTTGTATTTCTTCTTGAAATACTTTTAAAGTATTAGGAATACTTTCATCTTTCATAAAATCTATACATTCATCATTTAATTTTAATTTGTCATGGAAAAACATTTCAGTAACAGATACAATCTCTTTTCCATAACTTATATGATCTTTATAAAGTAAAACTAATTCTTTTACCCATGCATCGTCATGTTGACTTAAATCATATGCTTCCTTTAAATGTGGAATGGTAATTTCAAATAATCTTTCATCATCTAATTTTTTAATATAATGAGCATTTACCCATTGTAATTTCTTTTCATCGTAAATAGAAGGAGATTTACTAATTCTTTTTGGATCAAATTCTTTAATCAATTCGTCTAATGAAAAAATTTCTTGATTAGAATTTGGAGACCATCCTAAGAGTGCTAAATAATTAACAATTGCTTCTGGCAAATATCCTTCATGATATAAATCCATAAAAGAAGCATCTCCATTACGTTTACTTAATTTTTGACCATCTCCACCAAGTACCATTGGTAAATGAATATAAGTAGGTCTCTCCCATCCAAAAGCATCATATAAAAGATTATATTTAGGAGTAGACATTACATATTCATTTCCACGTGCTACTACATTAATATGCATTAAATGATCATCTACAACATTAGCAAAATTATAAGTAGGATATCCATCTGATTTTAATAAAATTTGATCTTCTAAAATACGATTTTCAACACTAATTTTTCCATATACTAAATCTTCATATGTACTAACTCCATCTTTTGGCATTTTTTGACGAATTACATATGGAACTCCTGCTTTTAATTTTTCTTCAATTTCTTCTTTCGTTAAATTTTTACAATGTCCATCATATTGAAATGCTCTTTTTTCACTTTCAGCAATTTTACGAAGTTTATTTAATCTTTCTTCTGTACAAAAACAATAATAAGCTGCTCCTTTTTCTACCAATTCTTCTGCATATTTTTTATATAAAGGAAGTCTTTCACTTTGAATATATGGACCATATTCTCCTCCATTATTTGGTCCTTCATCAAAATGAATTCCACATAATTTACAAGTATTATAAATAAAATCTACTGCACCTTCTACTTTTCTTGTTTGATCAGTATCTTCAATTCGTAATATAAAATCACCATTTTGATGTTTTACCATTAAATATCCAAAAATAGCACTTCTCAAATTTCCAATATGCATGAATCCAGTTGGACTTGGAGCAAAACGTGTTCTTAATTTATCCATAAATAATCACCAGCTATATTTTACCACATAATTTATATTTTACCAATAAAAAAGAAGCATTAGCTTCTTGTCTTTACTTCTTCAACATCAATCATTTCTGCATCTTTTGAAATCATATTCTTAAACTGTATTACTTTTTCGATATTACCAGTATAAAAAATATCTGTTAATAAATCGATTCCTTCCATACCTAACATATTAATAGAACTATATTTTTGTTCATTTTGTTCTAAAGTAGTATTACCTACTAATACGGTTGCTAAAGAATCAGCATACAAAGACAAATATGGAGATAATTCCGGATCTCTTACAGGGCAAATAGATGTAATTGTTAGTTGCACCAAATCATGTTCTAAATCAAATTTAGAATTTTCTGGATTTGATTTCAAACTATTTGGTACTTTAAACATATGTTTATTTTCATCATATGCTACTTCGTCTTTTTCGTTGTAATCATATGTTAAAGTCGTCATAAAATCTCTCATTGCTTCGATACGATCTTTTTTTTGATCATTAGTAAATGTATTTGGTAAAATTTTATTTACTCCCGGTTTTAATTTTTTATCAAATATCTCTACAATCGATTCTTGATAATTTACTGTTTCCATATAATCACCTTAAATCTTATTATATCATGTTCAAAAATTTGTGCAATCATTTTTTTAAATTTTTAAAATAATTTCTTTTTTATTATTTAAAATTTCATCAATAATTTGATTTTCACAAAAATCATTAATCACTTTTTCTAATTTTCTTGCGCCATATTCTTGATACTCTGAATCATTTAATATTTTTTCTTTTATTTCATTAGAAATTTTAATATTTATTCCTTGTTTTTTATATTTTTCCTTTAATTTTGTTAAATGTTTTTCTATCAATTGTTTTATAATTTCTTGTTTTAATGGTTTAAATAATACGATATCATCGATACGGTTTAAAAATGGCATTTGAAAATATTCTTTCAACCTTGTTTGAATATTCTTTTTTGTTTCTTCATGAAAACCTACATGAATTTGATGAAAACCAACATTTGAAGTCATTAATATCATTGTATGATTAAAACGAATCATACGACCCTTGGAATCTTTAACTTGTGAATCTTCTAATATTTGTAAAAACAAATTTAATACATCTGGATGAGCTTTTTCTATTTCATCTAATATTAAAACAGAATGTGGATGATTTCTAATTTCTTCCAATACATTTGTTTGATCATGATAGCCTACATATCCTGGAGGAGCACCTACCAATTTTGACACACTATGAGCTTCACTATATTCACTCATATCTAATTTAATAACATTTTCCTTTCCCACTAATAACTCACCAAAAGTACGAGCTAAACACGTTTTTCCAACACCAGTAGAGCCACAAAATAAGATAGAATAACATTTTTTATCTTTTGCAAATCCTAATTTTATCTTTTTAGCAATCTGTATTAAAGAATGAACTGCTTCTTCTTCTCCTAAAATACGATTTGACAGTTTTTGTTCAATACAATCAATCATTTTTTTGTTTTCTTTCAAAATCTCATATACCGGTATTTTAGTTTTCATATGAATCACTTGTGCAATATCTTCTTTTGTCACCACTTTTTTTTCTTTACGATAAAGAGATAGTTCCAAATGATTCAATTCATTCATATATTGATTTTCTTTTGTTTTTAATTTAGATGCTAATTTAAAGTCTTGATTGACGATTGCTTCTTTCTTTTTTTCAATAATGTCTTGCAACATGTTGTGTTTCTCATTATATTCTTTTAATTTCCTACTTTCTTTTAATTTTACTTTGGCACAAACTTCATCTAATATATCAATTGACTTATCTGGCTCAAACCGATCATAAATATATTCTTTTGATAATTTTACAATATCACTCATACATTCATCTGAAATCGTGACACAGTGAAATTTTTCATAAATAGATTTAATATTTTTTAATATATTTAATGTTTCTTCTTCATTTGGTTCTTCTACATACACTTTTTGAAATCTTCTTTCTAAAGCACTATCACTCTCAATATATTTTTTATATTCTTCCATTGTTGTTGCACCAATTAAATGAAGTGTTCCTCTAGCTAGTGCTGGTTTTAAAATATTAGAAGCATCAATTGCCCCTTCTGCTCCTCCAGCACCCACTAATGTATGTATTTCATCAATAAACAAAATGACATCTTCATTTTCTTCTATTTCATTTAAAATTTTTCTCATTCTTTCTTCAAATTCTCCACGATATTTCGTTCCTGCTACTAGTGCAGACATATCAAGACTAATAATTTTTTTATTCTTTAAAGAAATGGGAACTTCTCCTCTAACAATTCTAGAACTTAATTCTTCTACAATAGCAGTTTTACCAACTCCTGCCAAGCCAACTAAAATTGGGTTATTTTTCTTCTTACGAGTCAATATTTCTAAGACCCTTTTCAGTTCTTTTTCTCTTCCTATTACTGGATCTAATTGTTTATTTAACGCTTTTTTATTTAAATCAACACCTAATTCTTCTAACAATAATTTTTTATGACTACTTTTTTTATGACTTGGATTTAACTTATAAGAAAATTCTTGATATAAATCATCAATATCAACATCCATACCAATTAAAATACGAATTGCAACACCTTCCCCTTCTTCTAATAAACTAGAAAAGAGGTGTTCAATGGTAACAATTCCTTGATTATTCTCTTTACTATCAATCACAGCTTGTTCTAACACCCGTTTCAAAAGTGGTGTATATAAAAACCAATCACTTTCTTTACTACCTACACCTACTACCCTAATAATTTCTTCTTTTACATTTTCATAAGTAACATGATAACTTTTTAATTTATCACTAATATCATTTTTATCTTTTAAAATAGCTAATAACAAATGTTCACTACCGACATAAGGATGTCTTAAATTTTTCATTTCTGCTTTTGCATTTACTAATATTTTTCTTGTATCTTCTTCAAAATTTCCAAACATAGAATCTCCTTTCATAACAATTCTATGACTATCATGGAAAATATTTTGTCTTTTTAAACTACTTTTTTTAATTTTTAAACTATTTTAATCGACATAAAATAAAAAGTAGTCATTAGACTACAAATTAAAATAAATGATAAAAACTTTTGGGAGTTTTACAATTAAAATTTAATAATTGATGTGTAACAGGGTGCATACAAACAAAAGTAGAAGCATGCAATCCTAAACGATGAATTGGATTTTCTTTTGCACCATATTTTTTATCTCCTACTAAAGGGCAACCTAAACTTTTACAAGCAACACGTATTTGATTTTTTCTACCGGTTTCTAATTCAAAACGAACAAGCGCATATTTTCCATTACTTTTTAGTACTTCATAATGAGTAATTGCTTTTTTACCACCTTCATCATTAGTCGCATATACCATATATTTTTCATTTTCTTTTAAATATTGAATTACAGTTCCTTTTTTTTGTTTTGGTATATTTTCTGTAATTCCTATATATTCTCTTTTTTGAACCAATTCATTCCAATGATCTTGAAATTGTCTTTTTAGTTTTTGATCTTTACAAAATAAAATAACACCAGAGGTATCTTTATCTAAACGGTGAACAATAAAAATACGATTACTTGCTTTTTTCATTTTTACATAGCGAGATACTTCTTTATATAATGTATTTTCTTCATGTTTGTCTGTTCCAATTGTCAATATACCTGCTTCTTTATTAACTACAATAATATCATTATCTTCATATAATATATCTAAAGTAGTAGGAATTGTTTTCTCTTTTAAAGAAATAATATCTCCCTTTTTTAATAAATAATTATACTGTGTCTTAACTTTACCATTTACTAATATAATTCCATTTGTTAGTAATGATTTTTTCTTATGTTTTGAATATTCAGACATATATTGATTCAAAAAATCTTTTAAAATTATTTCCTTTTTTACTTCATATTGTTTTGACATAATCTTTCATTCCATTCCTTCTCTTTAAAACCAATTAATATAAAACTATTAGATACTAATAATGGTCTTTTAATCAACATTCCATGCTTACTTAATAAGTCTAATTTTTCATCATCACTCATTGTTTCTAAACGATCTTTTAAAGAAAATTGTTTATATAAATTACCACTGGTGTTAAAAAATTTTTTTATCGGATATCCACTTGTTTTCAAATAGTTTTTTAATTCTTCTTTAGTTGGAGTCTCTGTTGTAATATCTCGATCAATAAAATTTATTTTATTTTCTATTAACCATTTTTTAGCACGTTTACATGTTGAACATTTTGGATATTCTATGAACTGCATAATTTTCCTTCTTTCTCTTATTTATTATAACATATTAATGTGTTATAATGTATATCATGGAAGGTGGTTATATCATGTTTGAAGTATGTTGTTTATATTTTTTATTTTTTCTTTCATATTCTTTTTTAGGATGGTTGATGGAAGTAATTGTCACAATGGTACAAAATAAAAAATTTATTAATAGAGGATTTTTAATTGGACCTTATTGTCCTATTTATGGATGGGGCTCTTTAATCATTATTTTAACTTTAAATTCTAATAAAAACGATATGATTGGCTTATTTTTAAAAGCAATTGTTATTTGTTCTATTTTAGAATATATGACAAGTTATATCATGGAAAAATTATTCCATGCTAGATGGTGGGATTATAGTGAAAAAAAATTCAATTTAAATGGTCGTATTTGTTTAGAAACAATGATTCCTTTTGGCGTCCTCGCTTGTATTGTAATTTATGGAATTCAACCTGTTTTATATCAATTCTATACTCGTATTCCTAATACGATATTATATATTATAACTATACTTTTATTTATCTTATATCTTATTGATAATTTTATATCTTTCCATACTCTATTTCATATTTCTTCTAAAATTAAATTAGAATTAAAAGATAACACAAAAGAAATATCTAATTATGTTAAAGAAAAATTAAAACATAGTACTTACTTAAATAGACGTATAGTTAAAGCTTTCCCTAACTTTCAAGTTATCATCACAAAAGTAAAAAATAAAGTAAATGAAAAACTTACAAAAAAATAATTCTATCAAAATGATAGAATTTTTTTATTTTCCCATAAAATGATTTGTTAGACTACTAATTTCTTGCAATTCAAAACGATATTTTTGTTTTACTTGTGGATATTTTTGATGATCAACTTCACTTAAAAACATTTCCACAGGTCTTACCCATAAATCACAGTTTCCATACAAACTTCGATATATCACATATTCTTCACTTGTTTCCGAATTTTTCGCAATATCTACTACAAAATAATAATCTCCTTTAAAATGTCTATAAATTGAATTCTTTTTAATTGTTCTCATCATCTATTCATGCTCCATTTTTATTTTTTCATCAATTTTAATATGAAATTGTTCTGTATTGCATTCCATATTTAATTGATAAGTATTATCTTCATTTTTAGATAAATCACAGTGATATTTTCCATCAATCAAAAAAGAACATTTGCCGTCACAACGATAAAGAAAATCTGATATATATTTTGTAATGTCTTGTTGTTTGTGATTCATCATTTTTTTTATCCACTGAATATCATAAATTGTTTCAATTTCAATCATATCTCCATTTTCTAAATAAAAATATATCACTGGTGAAACTCCAGTTTCCTTTTTTTGTTCTGAAGAATTAAGATAATTACCGTAATTTACTTCATATTTACAATGTTCATATTTTACATCATTTATAACAATCATACTTGTCACTATCCTTTCATAATTATTTTACCACTTCATTGTTAATCAATGTTTTCAATTGATTAAAAGATTTATTAATATATTTTCTATTGATACCAATAATTGGAATATTTAAGTCTTTTATCTTTTCATATAATTTTTCCATAAATAATCCTTTTCTTTTTTCCATCCATGATTTGTATATATATAATTTACACAACAAGAAGGAGACTGTTCTATTCCTAGTATTGCAATAATTTCATAATTAGAAGATAAAATTTGTCTAATTTGTTTTTCTACTTTTAAAGCTATATTTTCACAATGTTCATTAAATTCTTTCGTATTATATTTGCCAATGCCTTTAGGTTCTCTTACTAACTGATTTCCAAACTCTGCTTCAGCACACGGCATTTGAATAATATTTATATCATTATCTAATAAAAGTTGCATAAATGGTTTTATAGAACTTTTCCACTGATATTTAACAATTCCCTGTGCTTGATAACTTTGGGCCATCAAACAAAAAGAAACCAAAACAAATTTTTTACTTCTATTATCCATTACAAATAATCACCTGTAAATTTTATAGTTTCATAATGTTTTAAAATATCTTCGACTTTTGGGAATAATTCTTTACGATAAATATTGAAACAACCATTTATTATTTCTTCATCAATAGGATGATTTAATATTGGCATTCCAAGTAAACATTGTACTTCATTCATTTTAGGAATAAAACCATGTGCTAATATTTTATTTTTTATTGAAAAATCATCAGTCTCATATAACAAAGGAAAAGAAATTTCTAAATCAAAATTTTGAAATAATTGTTCAAATTCTTTTATCATCTTATCCTGTTCAATAGCAAACATCTGACATTTTCTAGCACCATCAACAACTAACTTTATATTTTCTTGCTTACAAATGATTATAGATAAAATATACATAGATAAACGACAAGCTAAACAATTAAATTGTGAAATTGTTATTTTGCCAAACTGTTTATTAATATATTCTAAATCATAATTATAAAATTTACAGATTCACTCTCTAAAAATGGCATCAGTCTTTTTCATACCGATGATATTAACTTTGTCAATTCCATATTTTTTTGTATTCTTTTCGCACCGATTAATACATTTTTACTTTTTAATTCACAACCATTATCAAAAGTTACAAGATTTACTTTATAACCTTTATCTAACATAATTAATGTAGAAAGAAAAGAATCTTTTCCTCCAGAGAATAATATCAATGCTTCATTCATTGCTACTCACATCCGTTCATATTTTTAGTTTTTAAAACTAGTAAACACACACTCTCAACGTGATCAGTATTGGGAAACATATCCACAAATGTGATTTTACTAAATTGATATGTATGATTTAACTCTTTTATATCGCGAGCTAATGTAATTGGATTACATGATACATATACAATTTTTTCTGGTTTTAATGTTTTTAAATATTCTTTTGTTTTACTATCTAATCCACTACGTGGAGGGTCAACAATGATTTTATTAACCATTAAATTTTCTTTTTTTAACACTTCTTTTGTATCACCAACAAAAAATTGAATATTAGAAATTCTATTTAATTCTTTATTTTTATGTGCACTGTCAATAGCTTCCTTTACAATTTCAATACCATACACAAACTTTACATATGGTGCAATGTAAAGTCCTATTGTTCCTGCTCCACAATAAAGGTCTAATACTTTATCAGTTGGTTGTGGATCTAGATAATTTTTTACTTCATCATATAAAGTTTGAACAGCAATAGAATTGACTTGAAAAAACGACTTCGGCAATACTGAATAAATCCTATCCCCTATCTTTTCACAAATTTCGCTATTTCCATATATGCATTGATTATCCACATAAATTGAAGTAACACTATTTTTTAAACTGTGGATAATTTCTTCTTTTGGAATGTTTTCCTGTGGATAAAATACGATTTGAGAATCTTTTCCATTTTGAAATACTCTTATCATAATTTTTTCCACAGAATTTAAAAAATTTACAGTTTTCAATTTTGTTAATAACTCGTTAATTTTAGGATGTAATAACATACATTTTTCTATTTCTACTAGATGGTGACTATCTTCTTCATATAATCCTATTTTGCCGTTTTTAACATGAAGTACTACTTTGTTACGGTAATAAAAATGAGGACTTTCAAGAATATTGACATCTTGTTTGATGTCAACTCCACCAAATCTTTTTAATATATCTATTCCTTTTTCTTTTTTATATTTTAATTGATTTTTATATTCTAAATGCATCAAATTACAACCGCCACAATAGCTATAATATGGACATTCAACATCAATTCTATCTTTACTACAAAGCACATATTTTTTTACTTTTGCTTCAATTAAATTTTTCTTTTCCTTGATAGTTTCTATTTCAACTATTTCTCCAGGTAGAGTATTCGGCACAAAAGTAATTTTTCCTTCTAAATAACCAATGCCACGTCCATTATGATCTAATCTAACAATTTCTATTTTTTTCTCCATAAGTATCCCTCATTGTTATTGTATCATGTATTTTTTATTTTTTTTCTAATTTAGAAATATTTTTTTTATTATAGTACAAAATAAAATAGAGGGATAATATGAAAAAAATTGAAAAAAATATTGATAAAGTGTTTTTAACGATTCAAAAAATGAATGGAAAAAGTAGTGATATAAAAAAAAGGAAAATAGAACAAGATCAACATCAAATTGGTATTTTATTTTTACAAAGTGTTAGTAGTGATGATAAAATCAGTGATATTTTAATTCATAGTATTATGGAATTATTAGAGCAAAATAAAAACTCTAAAGATATTTTTCACACACTATATAATTCTTTATATAATGGAACTATTGCTGAAGTTACTACCTATTCTGAACTATTCTATTATCTTGTAAACGGTTTTACAGCAATTTTAGTAGAAGGGATTGGAAAAGCAATTGTTGTAGAAACAAAAAGCACCTTAGATCGTGGTATTCAAGAATCATCAACAGAAACATCTCTTCGCGGTCCTAAAGATAGTTTTACAGAAAATATTGTGGTGAATTTAGGACTCATACGAAAAAGAATTAAAGATCCTAATCTATATTTTGAAGAGTTATTAGTTGGAAGAAGAAGTAAATCAAAAATAAATATTGGTTATATCAGTGATATTGCTGATAACAATCATGTCAAAAAGTTAAAAGAAAAATTAAATAAAATTGATATAGATGGAATTTTAGATAGTGGAAATTTAAGAAGTTTTTTAAATTCACAGAAATCTTCTTTTCCTAAAATGCTTAGTACCGAAAGACCTGATTTAGTGTGTGGAGCACTATTAGAAGGAAAAATTGTATTACTTGTAGAAAATTCACCATATGTTTTGATTTTTCCAACTTTGTTTGTTGATTTTATTCACTCTTCAGATGATTACTATCAAAAATCACAAAATGTTAATTTTTCAAGATTTTTAAGAGTATTGGGTTTATTTTTAACTTTATTTGTTCCAGCTGCTTATATAGCAATTATGACATATAATCCAGAAATGATACCCGATAAATTATTTATTAGTGTTGCAGTTCAAAGAGAAGGAGTTCCTTTCCCAACTGCAATTGAAATTCTAATTTTAGGAATTACTTTTGAATTATTACGAGAATGCGACCTTAGAATGCCAACAAAAATGGGAACAGCCATTAGCGTTGTTGGAGGATTAGTTCTAGGTGATGCTGCAGTCAATGCGGGAATTGTAAGTCCTTTTGCAGTCATTATTGTTGCGATTACTTCAGTTGCTGGACTTCTTTTTTCAGATATAGATATGATTAATGCATTAAGGTGGTGGAGATTGATTTTTATTTTCTTTGCCTCAATTTGTGGCATGATCGGTGTAGTAATAGCAGGAATATTATTACTAACCCATCTTTCGACTTTAGAAACTTTTGGTGTTCCATACTTAACCCCATTTGCACCATTATATTATCAAGAGCAAAATGATGCGATCTTATTACAAGAAAACAGTAAAATTAAAAAAAGACCACGCTATTTTACTACTAAAAATAAAACAAGATTAAATTGGGAGGAAAAATCATGAAAAAAAAATTTTGTTTTGTTCTATTTGCAACTATTATTTTAACTTGTTTCACAGGATGTTATAACTATCGTGAATTAGAAAATTTAGCAATTGTAACAGGTCTTAGTATAGATAAAAAAGATGGAGAATATATTGTAGGAACTTTAATTGCAAATTCTAAAAAACAAGAAGCCAGCAGTAAAGAAGGACAAAGTCAATCCATTGTATACGAAGGGCGTGGTAAATCTATTATGGAAGCTTTTTACGATATTGATTTAGAAAGTCCCAAACAATTATATATTGGACATTTAACTGTCGCTATTATTGATGAATCTATTGCAAAGAATGAAATTGAAAAAATTTCTGATATTTTAATTCGTAGTCCTGAAAGTAGAAAAAACTTTTACGTGTTAATTGCAAAAGATGCAAAAGCTATAGATGTATTAAAAATAACAACACCATTAGAATCTTTTCCTTCACAAAATATTTCAATGAATTTAAAAAATACTTCTACTTATCAAGGGATTTCTACAGATTTAACTTATAGTGAATTCATTGCATCTCTTCTCACCACAGGAATTAACCCCACTCTTCCTTCTGTACAAATCATTGGCGAAGTAAAAAATGGTGAACAACAATCTAATTTAGAGAGTACAAATCCAAAAACTAAATTAAAATTAAGTACTCTGGCAGTCTTTAAAGATGCAGAATTACTAGGATATGTAACTGAAGAAGAAAGTAAAATGATTAATATTTTGAATAAAAGAACATCCTATGCAATGCAAAGTATCAAATATAAAGACAGTCAAATTGTATTTCATTTATCTGATTTCAAAATTACAAAAAAAGTTTCTCTTGCAAAAGGAAAACCTACTTTATTTTTAAATTTTTCTTCTAAAGCAGCTATTAATGAAATCAATACAGATGCTAATTTAAGTGATCCAAATATTATTGCAGATATTAATGAATTACTAAATCAAAAAATAAAACAAGAAATAAAGAAAACAATTGGAACAACACAAAATAAATTTCAAAGTGATATTTTTGGATTTGGAAACTTATTTTATCAAAAATATCCAAATTATTTTTCAAAAATAGAAACAAAATGGGATAAAGACATTTACAAAACACTTTCTTTAAATATAAATGTAAATATTGATTTAGAAACAAAGGGATCATTAGAACAAACAATAAGGAGGGAAATGTATGGAAAAACAACTAAGTAAAGAACAAGTATCCATTTTATCCTATTTTATGATTCGTTCTTGTTTTATGGGACTTGCTATGGAAATGTTAGTACAAATTTCCAAACAAGATAGTATTTTTGGATTAATAACAGGATTTCTTTTTGGTTTTATTCCACTCATTTTATATCAATATTTAATGAATTATAATCCTAATTTTTCTATTATTGAATTAAATATTTATACTTTTGGTAAAAAATTAGGAAAAATAATTAATTTCATTTTAATTGGTTTTGTATTTGTTTTAGCAACCATTATTTTTTGGAATCTAATTGTATTTATTTCTTCACAATATTTATATCAAACACCACCATTATTTATTGCAATCATGTTTATCATTCCTATTTTTTATTTACTAATTCGTAGATTAAAGGGAATATCTAGAGTATCTCTTATTCTTTTTTTACTATCTATTATTTTATACACAATTAGTATTATTGGATTATTAGGACAAGTACATTGGTATAATTTTAGACCACTTTTTACTCAATCACTATCCTCTTTTTTCAATTCAAGTTTTCATTATTTTTCTTATTGTACACTTGTTTTATTTTTAATTACAATTATACCAAAAAATCAAATTCAAGAAAGAAATAAAAAAAATTTAACTCAATCATGGCGTATTGGTTATGCTTTGATTCATCTTTTTACACTCTCTGCTTTATTTTTCACTATTGCCGTTTTTGGAATTAAAATGACAATGATTTATCAATATCCAGAATTTCATATTTTAAAACGTGTTAATATTGTTGGAGTATTAGAAAGAATTGAAAGTACATTAGCATTCCGTTGGATCTTTGATTTCTTTATTTCTATCACTTTTTGTCTTTACTTTGTAACAGAAGGTATTAAAAGAAATTTTTCATTAAAAAAAGATAAATTATTTTTTATCATTGAAATCATTGTATGTTTTATTATTGTTTTTACTAGTACCTACATTTTTCCAAACAATACAATTGGTTTTTATTTTTTAACAAATTACTTTCCTGCTTTTTTAATATTTTTCTTTTTTATACTACCCGCTTGTACTTATTTTATATTAAAATTCAAAAAAAAGGGATAATCCCTTTTTTATTTTAAATAATTTGCTAAAACAAATATTGCTACCGTAGTAAGTACAACCATAATAATAAAAATCAAAACTTTTACAATTAAATTTTCCTTCTTTTTTGGTTCATCTAATTCATCGCTTAATTCATTAAAATCTTCTTCACTAAAGTTAAGACTAGAAGTAAAGAAAGAATTGTCTAATGTTCTTTGTTCTTCAAAATCATCGTCATCATCATCTTCTTCTTTTGAAGTTTCTTCATTCAACAAATCACGAATTGTTTTTGAGCTCATAGTTTCTGTAATTTCTTCTTCCTCATTATCTTGTAAATTATCAAGCATTGATAAACTAAGAGTGGTATCTCCTACATGATTCAATTCTTGATCTGAAATTTCAGTTGGCTTTTTTTGAACTTGAATATTTTTTAAAATATCATATCCAGTATTTTGTAAATTACGATATTTGTCATCATCGTCTTCTTCTTTTTCATCTTTTGCTTTATTTAAAATATCACGAATATCATAATTTTTATCTTCTAATTGATTAAACGTTACAAGTTCGCTTGTATCTTCTAATGTTTCTTGCTTTTCCATTTTAGAATGATGTTTCTTTTTTGGCTCTTCTTCTCTTAATAATAATTCTTTAATTTTATTGATATCTACAGAATTTGTATTATCTATTCTAGCTACTCCTTCAACACTAGAATACTCTAAAGGTGCCTCTACTCTGGCATATAAATGTTCATTTCTTTTCGTTCTCATACCGGTTGTTTCTAATTCTTGATTACGATATCGATCCATACGGCTTGCCATGTTATCACCTCGCTATTATTATAATAACATAATTTGACTTTTTTTGAAACTATTTTCCTTGTTTTTTATTACTCAATTTTGTATAATGAAAATGGTGATAAAATGAACAAAGTAAAAGTAGATCAAAATATATGTATTGGTTGTGGGGCATGTTTTGGTAGCTATCCTGATTGTTTCGAAATGGACGATAATGGACTTGCTAAAGAAAAAGAAAATTTAACAGAAGAACAAGCTCAGGAAGCTGAAGAAGCAATTGATATCTGTCCAGTTGGTGCAATTCAAGAAGAAACAGAAAAAGATTAAAAAAGATTATAAATATTTCATTTATAATCTTTTTTTATTAAAGTTTGCCATAGCATATAGTTTTTTTACTTCTTTTATATTCAAATAACGATATTCTCCAGAACGTAATCCTTTTAAATCCAAAAATGCAAAACGTTCTCTTTTTAGTTTTAATACAGTATGACCTACTCTTTCAAACATTTTCTTTACTTGATGATTACGTCCTTCATGAATTGTAATTTCTACAATACTTGTTTGGTTTTTTTTATCTACTTTTCGAACTTTTACTTTTGCTTTACTTGTTTTTCTACCATCGATGACAACACCATTTTTTAACTTATTAATTTCTTTTCCAGTTAGTATTCCTTCTATTTTAGCAACATAAACTTTTTCAATTTCAGTTTTAGGATGCATTAATAAATTAGCAAGTTCTCCATCATTTGTAAGTAATAATAAACCTGTTGTATCATAGTCTAATCTACCAATTGGATAAATACGAAGATCAGTATCAATATAATCTAGTACTGTTTTTCTTCCTTTATCATCATGAGTAGTTGTTACTACTTCTCTTGGTTTGAAAAACAAGATATATTCTTTTTCATCTTGTTTTTTTAATACAGTACCATTAATTTCTATTACATCAGATACATTTACTTTTGTTCCTAATTCTGTAATAATCTGTCCATTTACAGTAACATGACCTTTAGTAATTTCTTCTTCCGCTTTTCTTCTACTACAATAACCTGAATTGGCTATTACTTTTTGTAATCTTTCCATACTATCACCACATTTACTGAAAAGATAATATCATAAAATATTAAAAAATACAACTAATGGAATAGAATCCCAACAAGAAAAATACTTGCCAAAATACCAATTAAATCTGCAAATAGTCCTGCCCATAAAGCATATCTAATTTTCTTAATTCCAATCACTCCGAAATATAAAGTAATCACATAAAAAGTTGTATCAGTAGAACCTTGAATCAATGAAGCTAACCTTCCTAAAAAACTATCTGGTCCATATGTTGAAAAAATTTGATTTAACATTGCTAAACTAGCAGTACCACTAATTGGTCTCATAATAGCCATAGGTAGAATTTCTAATGGAACATGAAGTAACTCAAATAATGGTTTTAATATTTGAAATAACAATTCTATAATACCACTTTTCATAAAAATATTTACGCCTAGTATCATAGCTAACATTGTAGGAAACATCGTTAATACTACATCAAATGATTCTTTTGTTCCTTCGACAAAGGTATCATATACATCTACTTTTTTTAATACACCATACAAAATGACAGATAAAACAAAAAATGGAATAATAAAATTAGAAATCAGTTGTATCATATCTTCCTCCTACTCTTATTAGCTAGAAAACGATCCATCAATAATCCAGCAATAGTAGAACATACAGTAGCTAAAATACACCCTAATACAATTTCTGTAGGATTTTTGCTATGATACATCATTCTTAATGAAATAATTGTTGTTGGAATTAAAGTAAGTCCACTTGTATTTAAAACTAAAAAAGTAATCATACTCCTACTAGCAGTATCTTTTTTAGGATTTATTTCTTGTAACTTTTGCATTGCTTTTAATCCAAAAGGAGTAGCAGCATTTCCTAGTCCAAAAAAATTAGCTATCACATTTGAAGTAATTAAACTTAATGAATCATGTCCTTTTGGTATTTCAGGAAATAATTTACCAAGTAAAGGACTTAAAAACTGGGACATTTTGTGAAGTAATCCCGAAACAGAAGCAATTTTCGTAATTCCTAACCACAAGGCAATAACCGGAAATAATTTTAATATCATATCTAATGATTCTTTTGCACTATTTAATAAAATTTGATTTAAAAGTTCTAATTTTCCTGTCATGATAAAAAAGATACTTCCACCAATAATAAATAGAGCCCATATTTTGTTTACCAAAAGTGAAAAAATCCTTTCTTTTCAACATTCTTCTTTTTTACATACAAGGGCTCTTTTTTTACAATTTCATCTCCTACTTTTACATGAATTTCTCCTACTTTTCTATTATTTTTTAATTGTTTCTTTTTATCAAATTGAAACGATAAACGGACGCTTTGTTTTTCATCATCACGAAGTGAATAATCAATATTATTTTTTATATATAAAACATCATTTTGATAATATTTTTCTTCTTTTACTTTTACGATACCTTTTTTTAATAAACGATACTCTTTATAATTTGAAAAACCATATTCATGTAAATTTTCATGATCTTGAAAATCATTACCATCATTTAAGGTTACAACTACTAAATTCAAATTATCTTTACTAGCTGTAGAAACTAAAGTTCTCCTTGCTTTTTTAGTAAAGCCTGTTTTCCCACCTGTTGTATATTTGTAATTAGTTAATAGTTTATTTTTATTATACCAAATATAATGATTCTTATTTGTTTTCAAAGTATATTTTTTTGTTCCTACTATTGTTCGATATTCTTTATTTTTCATAGCATAACTAGTTAAAATTGCCATATCATATGCGGTAGAATAATTTCCCACTTCATCTTCTTCATCCAAACCACTTGGATTATGAAATGTTGTATTTTTCATACCTATTTCTTTCGCTTTTTGATTCATTTTATTCACAAAATCTGTTACATCTTTTCCTACATAATCAGCTATCATCAAAGCTGCATCATTTCCACTTCTTAACATTAACCCATATACTAAATCTCTTAATGTTAACTTTTCTCCAGGCTTAATATAAATTCCAGATCCATATGCCTTTAATACAACATCATTTACCTTTACTGTTTTATCTAATTTGCCACTTTCTACTGCTAATGTAGCTGTCATAATTTTAGAAATGCTTGCTACACTACGAACAGCATGAATATTGTTTTCATATAAAATACGGTTTGAATCCATATCCATTAAAATACTAGAAGTTGCACTTGTAGAAATTGCATATACCAATCTCGGATAAATACTTACTACTAAAAGAAATAATAATATGACTCTTTTTTTCATGCTATCACCTAATTAAAAATATGCATCATAAAAAAATATATGTTCAAAAAAAAAGTATATTTAATATACTTTAAGAATAAATATACATCCCATGTATTTTTTGTTCCTGTTCTTTTGTTAAAGCATCCATTTGCCATATTTTATCCTTTTTTGTCAAATGGAAAATCATATTGTATTTTACGGTTTCTTTCGCTTCTTTCAACTTTTCTAATCGATAATTCATATACTTTGTTTCACTATACTCTCCATCTTTATCTAAAAATTCATCACGATGATCTTCTAAATAATTATCAGCATCTTGTAAAATTTTAGAATAATCAATTACTTCGACTTCTACTCTCACTTCAGCTTGATCACCATTTATTTTTTCATCCTTGATATCATATTGAATAGATTGATAATGCTTTTTCATAAGTTCGCGATAACTTTCTCTTTGTTTTGTATTAAATCTTTCTTCTTCATCGACAACTTTATCTAAATCATCCATAACACTTTTATTTAAAGTTTGATAATTTGAAAAAAACATTTCAACTTTTTTTGTAGGAGTATTTAACATTGTTTCTTGATAGGAACAACCACTTATGAATAATAAAAATAAAAAGCTTAATAATATGATTTTTTTCATAGTTTCACCTCTTTTTTATTATGGAAAATTTTGTTTTTTTTATACAAAAAAAAGAGAAATATTTCTCTTTTAAAATTCACAATTACCAGGTGTTCTTGGGAATGGTAATACATCTCTAATATTTTCTACTCCTGTTAAATAAATTAATAATCTTTCAAATCCCATTCCAAATCCAGAATGTACACAACCTCCATATTTTCTTAAATTTAAATACCAATCTAAACCTTCTTTTTTCATATTTAATTCATCCATACGACCAATTAATCGCTCATAACGTTCTTCTCTTTGACTACCACCCATTAGTTCACCAGCTCCTGGTACTAATAAATCAACTGCTGCAACTGTTTTTTGATCATCGTTAATTCTCATATAGAACGCTTTAATATCTTTTGGCCAATCAGTAATAAATACTGGAGCTTTATAATATACTTCTGTTAAATATTTTTCATGTTCTGTAGCAAGATCTTCTCCTTCTTGTGGTTCATTTTCAAATTTAACTGGTGCATTTTTCAAAATTTGAATTACTTCATGATGAGTTGCTCTTACAAATTTACTATCAACAACTGCTTGTAATTTTTCCTTAATTCCTTTTTCAACAAATTGATTGAAAAAGTCAAACTCACTTTTTGCGTGTTCTAAGCAATAAGAAATAACATACTTTAACATTTCTTCTTCAATATTCATTAATTGATTTAAATCACAAAAAGCAATTTCTGGTTCTATCATCCAAAATTCTGAAGCATGGGTTTTTGTATGAGATTCTTCAGCACGAAAAGTTGGACCAAATGTATATACTTTTTTATATGCCATTGCAAATGCTTCAGCTTCTAATTGTCCAGTGACAGTAAGTCCTACTTTTTTTCCAAAGAAATCTTTTTTATAGTCTACACTTCCATCTTCTGATTTTGGAATATTTTCTAATGGTAATGTAGTTAATTTAAACATTTCTCCAGCACCTTCACCATCATTCGCAGTAATTAATGGTGCATGAAAATAAACATACCCATGTTCTTGAAAATATGTATGAATTGCCATTGCAGCAATACTACGAACACGATATACTGCTTGAAACAATTTAGTTCTTGGTCTTAAATAAGATACTTCTCTTAAAAACTCTCTTGTATGACGTTTTGGTTGAATTGGAAAATCTTCAGCACTATCTCCTAATAATTCTAATTGTTTTACGTTGATTTCAAATTTTTGTCCCTTTGCTGGTGATTCTTCCACCATACCAGTTACTGAAATAGCACTTCCAACACGAATTTTTTGTATTTCTTCAAAATCATTTAATTGATTATCATATATTAATTGAACAGATTCAAAACAAGTTCCATCATAAAAATCAATAAATCCAAACTCCTTCTGTTTACGATGATTTCGAACCCAACCTTGTAATGTCACTTCTTTTCCCATTAAACTATCTAATGATTCATATAATTCTTTTACATCCATATTAATCCTCCTAAAAATAAAAAGGCACTTGACATAGGGGCGCAAATGCACGGTACCACCCTATTTCAAGTTACCTTGATCTCTTACCTCATAACGCAGATTCGCGTGATACCCTACTATCTTTCAAGTATCCAACTCCATGGTGTTATTCTAAAAGTACTTATTTGCCGGCTTCCATCATTCCAGCTTTCTAGTAAACAGTATTCTTTTATACTTCTCCACTTCTTTGTTGTTAATGGTTTCATTATATCACGTTTTCATATATTGTCAAATATTAATAATTTACTTTTAATAAATCCAACCCATTTAATAATTTTTTAGAAATTTGTTGATAATGATAATTCAATTCTTTATAAAACTTGTGAATAATTTTTTTAGAATTTGTTTCTACTTCATCAAAACATTCATAATACAGATATTTTAATTTTTCAATATTTTGCTGACTTAATTTATAAATTTCTTGCTTTAATCTTTTTTTCAACATTTGATCATTTCTAGTTTCAAATTCTTTTCTTTTTTTCTTTTTCATTTTTTTAATATCAAGATTACTATATGGTAATTTTTTACTCATGATTAAAGCCTCTACTTCTTCATCAACTAATAATTGACTCTTTTTTACGACAATTCCTTTTTCATTTAACATACAAGCAAGGACTCTTTTCGTATCTGTAACTAAAAACAAATATGGAATTTTTTCAACAGTTCTTTTTGTAAATTCCTCAGATTTATTTTCTATTTTTTTAAAAAAAGATTCTGGTACTTGACATTGATAATGATTTAAAATATCAACATTTTCTTTAGAAATACGAAACATTGGTATTTTCCTTATGTGTGTAATTTCATCATCAATATTCCATTCAAAAAAATCATATGCATACTCTTGAAAATTTAGTAAGATGTCATAAACATAGTTCATCCTTTTTCCCTCCTGGTATATAAATAGAAAGTAACATGATTGAAATTCCTATTAAAAAATATAAACATTCAATCTGTCCACATATAAAATGAACATAATCATTAAAATTATACCCAAACGAAAATAAATTTAAGTAAGAAATAAGGTATATACTTCCAATTACAGTGAAACCAAATCCCACAAAAATTCCAAATAATCTAAAAATCATATTATTTTACTTTAAAAATTGTAACTATCGTTTTTCCTTCCATCAATTTTATATTTTCATCTACACATGTAAAATAAAAAAAAGTATCTGGTTTTTCCACTGTAATAATACCACTTCCATGACTACTATGGATAACAGGAAAAGAATCTGCTTCAAAATATTTCATATTTCCTTGTAATGATATATGGTATGTTTTATCTGTCTTAAACTGATAATTTATATAATAATCCCCCATTTCTTTGAACTTAAAATAGGAAGTTTTTGAATCATATATGATAGTTTTTAATTTGTCGATTTCTATCTGAAAAAAAGGGATAGGATTATTTTTTTCTACTGTAATTGGACTTTCTAAATCAATACTTATCATAAATGGATTTAACACAACATTATCGTTCATTATCTCACCTAATAAAATTTTATGCATAGAAAACAAAAAAAGAAGATAAATCTTCTTTCTTTGCTTACCGACTTTATCGAATTGAAGCTATTTTGTTAATAAACAATCAACCGTTTAAAACACTATTCAACCCCTGCTTCATTGAGTGTCTCCACCTATTTTCATTGTAGCATAGTTTACATTATATATATGTAAATTTTTACCATAAACTATCAACTTTACATTTATTTGCTACTTAATTTGACACTTTTTGTTATAATATATTTAGGTGATACTATGAATAAACAATTAAAATCATATTTATCTAAAATAGACTCCATTTTACTACAAAATAAGCCAGAACAATTACAAGAAATTATTTCAAAACATTTGCAACAAATTTATTTTTATCAACATGAAAGATTAATTCATCTTATAGTAACTGGAATATTTTCACTTTTAAGTATGATTTGTTTTATTGGGGCAATTATATCTTCTCATGTTGAATTATTAATTTTATTTTGTCTATTGTTATGTTTATTAATTCCTTATATTTTTTATTATTATTCGTTAGAAAATGGAGTGCAAAAAATGTATGATCAATATTGGAAATTAAAAGAAAAAGAGTAATATACTCTTTTTTTTAACACATACCAGCACCATCTACTGATAAAATTGCTCCTGTAATAAAGCTTGCTTGTGAACTTGCTAAAAATAAGAAAGCATTTGCAATATCTTCTGGTTCTCCCATTCTTCCAATTGGAATACTATCAATAATTGGTTGAATAACTTCTTTTGGTAATACATCTACCATTTCTGTATGAATTACTCCAGGTGCAACTGCATTTACACGAATATGATCTTTACCTAATTCTCTAGCAAGTGACTTTGTAAGACCATTAACAGCAAATTTGCTAGTTGGATATCCACAACCTGCAGCTTGACCATAAATACTAACCATAGAGCTTGTATTTAAAATAACTCCATCACCTTGTTTTTTCATGTATGGAACAACTGCTTTAGAACAATTAAATACACCTTTTACATTCAAATCAATAATTTTATCAAAATTTTCTTCAGTATAATCATAAATACTTTCTCTTGCAGAAATTCCAGCATTATTTACTAAAATATCAATGTGTCCATATTTTTGAACAATTACTTGAAATGCTTGTTCCACTTCTTTTAAATCTGAAATATTTGGATATAAGCCCATCACTTCATAAGAAGCATTTTCTTCTTTTAAAGTTGTTACAGTTTTTTCCACTGTTTCCGTACGGCTACCAAATAAAACTACAGTGGCACCATTTTGTAAAAATTTACGAACTGTTGCTAATCCAATTCCTCTAGTTCCACCAGTTACAACTGCTACTTTTCCATTTAACATATCTAATCCTCCTTTATGTTCAATATTATCATAACATAAATTGTCAAAAAAAGAAGTAAATTTTTACTTCTTGACAGTCAAAATGTAAAAAAAAAACGAACTTGATTGTTCGTTATAATCCATATGGTGGAGGATGTGGGATTCGAACCCGCGACCCCCTGCGTGCAAGGCAGATGCTCTAGCCAACTGAGCTAATCCCCCACTTCATTTTTGAAGACAAATTGATTATAACACATCATATTTTTAATTGTCAACATTTTTTTCTTTTTTTTCAAAGAAAAAGAAAGATTTTAAAATCTTTCTATTCTATTGTTACATAATTTGATATTACATTTTGAATCCACGTTATAAGTTTATATGCATCTTCTTCTGTAAATTTTCTACTATTTTCTGTATCTATATTCATATTTACTTCTTCTTTTGAAGTATGTTCATCGTCTAATTCTATAGATAATAATTCTTCATTTTTATGATTTTGAATTATCATTTTCATTTTTGAAGTTGTTTTTTCATTTTCTTGATTTAATTTTATTTGATAATTCATTTTTATATCTTTATTTAATTCTAACCAAGCTTCAAATGAAATTTTATTTGTTTGAATATTTCCTTTTCCATATCCTAAACGATTTCCTTTATTATCTTTTAATTCAAACTGAAATTTTTCTTCATTACCTGTTATCTCCAATGTATAAATAACTTTTTCATTTTGTATAAATTCTAATTCTTTTGTTTTTCCATCTGTAAAAGCTAAACCTATTTCTTTTTTTGTATAACTATCGGTAATAGTAAATGCATATTTTAATGGATCATTTGAAAGCTTTTTTGTGTAAATAATAAAATGGAATACTGATGAATTTTTATCATCTACACTTTCATTTTTATATTTATGAAATTCTGGATAAAGTTTTGTTAAAATATTATTTGCCTTTTTATCTTGTTGTAAATCGTCTATCACTTTATTTAAAATTTCTTGAATTCGTTTTTCATCTAGAGATAGTTCAATTTTTTTAACTGCTTGTTCTTTTCCATCCAATTTAATTTTTACATCGCTAGATATAAATTCTTTTTCTTTTAAATTTTCAAATACACTATCTTTTATAATGTTCATAATATAATTGTAATCGTCTATTTTTTGATTAGTTATCATTTCAAAAATAGGAAATTGCTCTAATTTTAAATATTCTTTAGCTACTTCATCTATTAGTAAATACTGATTATTATTTTCATTATAATAATTCATTTCTGTAATTTTTTCATTATTTAATACTGGGATTAATTGAAAATATAATTTTTTAGCAGTTATGTCCTGCTTATATTCATACTTAAAGTTAGTTTGATTTAAATTTTTTAAAAATTGATTCATATTAGTGTATTCTTCTTGTTCATTATTTTTGAAATCAACATTCATATGAAATATTCCATTCATCGTTAGTTTATTAAAATAATTTTGATTTGTCTTATGATATACATTATTTAATTTACGATTAAAAGAACTTACCGATAACATAAATATTCTTTTAGGATTTGATGTAAATACATAATATGCAGAAAAACTGATAATAATAAAAAACAAAGTTGTTAAAATAATAAATAATTTAGAATTACTTTTATTTAATGTTTGTTCTTCGCTACTTTTTATATCATCTATTTTTTTATTCTTTGTCATATGACAACACTCCTTATGCCTTCATTATACTATAAATAAATGGTTTTGCATAGAAAATTAACTATGACTTACATGATGTTTTATATCTTTAACTAATCCAAATTGATATCCTTTTTTCTTCATAATTTTAATAAAATCTTCTAAAGCCTCATAATTTCCTTTATTTTTTGGATGTAATAGGTAAATTGCTCCATTATGATATCTAAGGAGTAACCTATTTAATGTTTCCTCTTTGGATATATCTTCAGCAAAATCATAATGGTCTGCACTCCAAAAATACGTTGAATAACCTAAATCACTCGCTATTTTTAATGATCGTTCGCTCCATTCTCCTTTTGGTTCACGATAAATTTTATCCATTTCTTGGCCTGTTATTTGGTGATAAATATGTTCTACTTCTTTTATTTCTTTTACATATTCATCAATATTTTGTTCAGTTGCTAAACTAGGCATGTTTTTATGATGATGCGTATGATTACCAATACTATGTCCAGCACTTACCATTTCTTTTATAAAATTACTATTTGTTGCAATATAATTTTGACATAAGAAAAAAGTTGCTTTTACATGATTTTTATTTAATACACGAACAATTTCTTTCATGTAGGTATCATTTCCACCTTCATCGAAAGTTAAATATATTATTTTTTTATTTTCTCCTAAATAATAAGCATGATATGTTTCTAATGATTTTCCATAATTTCCTCCTAATGGTCTTTTATTATTTTTTTTATTGTCAGTCCACCACCCTTTACTGACATTACTGATTTTACGATATTCATCCTTGTATTTTAAATGTTTTATTACATATATCTGTCTTTCTTGTTTTGTGGTATTACCACTAGAATCTGTCACTTGATATGTTACTTGGTAAATTCCTTGTTCTTTTTTTATATTATTTTTTACAATAACATGATTAGTAATATCTTTATCAATATTATCTGTTGCTTGATATCCTGGTTCTTGATATTCTTCATCTTCAAATAAAGTAATTGCTTGATACCCCTTTAAAGTAATCACTGGTTTTACATGATCTTTTACAATTACTTTGCGCTTTTTTACTGTTACATTTCCGCTTTTATCTTTAACTTCATACTTAATTACATACATTCCAAACTCTTTTGTATTAACTTGTCCTTGAACTGTTACTTCATCACTTAAATCATTTTTTTCAACATCAAATGCCTGATAACCTGGTTCTTCATAATTACTATTTAAAGTAACATATTCTACTTCATTTCCCTTTAAAATAATGGTTGGTTGTTTATTTGATTGTACAATTACTTTGCGTGTAAGTTTTCGCTTCATACCAATTTTATTTTCTAATTCATATACTAATTCATAAGTACCAATTTGATTTGTGTTTACTTTTCCGTGTACTTTGACAGTAGCCCTTTGTCCCAAAATAGTACCAACTGCTCCAGGGTCATTAAATTCTTGCTGATAATTTACAATCATGACTGGTTTTCCATTTAATTTTAATTTCATAAACATAAATGTTGTTAAAAAAAATAAACTCATAATAATTGGAATACTTAATAATAAATAAATTCCTTTCTCCTTCATAAGAACACCTCTAATCCATTGTATTCCAAAAATAATAAGACATGAAAAAAGAAGAGTTATTCCTCTTCTTCTTCGCTTGATTCTCTTAATATATATATAGGTCTCTGTTTTGTTTCTAAATACGTTTTGGAAAGATACTCACCAATAATTCCTGTACAAAATAATTGTACACCACTTAAGAAAAACATAATACACACCATAGATGGCCATCCACTTGTAGGATCAGACCAAATTAATGTTCTAATAATAATAACAATAATCATTAAAAATGATATAAAACAAAATAGTATTCCTACAATAGCAGCAATAGCAAGTGGTACTGTAGAAAAACCTACAATTCCTTCTACTGCATAAGAAAATAATTTCCAAAAATTAAATTTAGTATTTCCAGCTGAACGTACTGGATTTTCATAAGTAATCCACTTTGTTTTAAATCCTACAAAACTAAACAATCCCTTTGAATAGCGATTATACTCTTTCATTTTTAATATTTCATTAACAACTTTTCTTTTCATTAACCTGAAATCTCTAGCACCATCAACCATTTCTACTTTAGATATTTTATTAATCAAATGATAAAACCATTTAGTGAATGTTTTTCTAAAGAAAGAATAACCATTTCGGCTTGTACTACGTGTTGCAATTACATCATAATCCTGATTTTTCATTATTTCATACATTTCTCCTAATAATGTTGGAGGATCTTGTAAATCAACATCCATAAGAGTTACATACTTACCAGTAGCAGCCTCTAAACCAGCATAAATAGCAGCTTCTTTTCCAAAATTTCTAGAAAAAGATAAATAATGTACTTCTTTATCATTTTGATGTAATTTTTTCATTTCGTCTAATGATTTATCTCTTGAGCCATCGTCAATAAACCATAATTCAAAAACAACTGATTCCATTTTTTGTTCTTGTTTTTTTATTTCCTCATAAAATAATGGAATACTTTCTTCTTCATTATAGCAAGGTACAATAATTGAAATTTTATCCATAATCTCACTTCTTTCTATCTAAGAAAACTACTACAATAAAAACTATAAATCCAATACTAGTCAATATCATTCCTATTTTTTTATAAGGAGCTTCATAAGTTATTTCAATATGATGTAATCCTTTCTTTAAAGGAAATCCTAAAAAGGTATGATTTACTGTTTCATATTCTATCTCTTTTCCATCTACTAAAATATGAAATCCCTCATCATATGGAAGACTTGTTACAAAGTATCCATCTTGTTTCATTGTAATATTTCCTTCTAAATAATCTCCATTTGTTTTTTCTTCATTTAATTCAAACGGCATAACATCATCATTTATTGTTTCTAAAATAGAAGTAGGAATTTGATATGCTTGTATATTTTTTAAATGATAAGTTCCTTTTTTTAATGATACTTTCAAATATTTTTGATGTTTTTGATTAGAAATCACATAATGAAATGTATGATTCTTATTTTGATACTGCCATTCGGCACACGTTAATTTATTCTCTATGCCTTCTATTGTCATACTAAGATCTCCGACAGTACAACTTTCTTGTTCTACTACATCCATAGAAAGTACAATCAATTGATTATTTAATACATCTTCAGGAAGTAAAATTTCAAATGTTGCATCATCTTTAGCATTTAATACAATTTCATCATTTTTTCTTTTAATCGTCACATTTTTTAAATTGTCTACACTTAAATTTTCTAAAGGTTCTACGTTATCAATTTCTGGACTTTCTTTAGAATCTTCGGTAATTGTATACTGTAATAGTGCTAACACATTTTCAGGGTAACTTAATTCTTGATATGCTTTTTCACTAATAGTTTTTGTTCTTCCATAAAAGACAGGTAGAACTTGATTATTTTCATACAAATAATAAGTTCGGTCTGTTTTTTTATCATACACTTCTTTTATTTTTTTATAACCACCAGCTAATTTTTCAGTAGAAACAACATATTTTACTCCTAAAAAATAAGATGCAAAGATATTATCATTTTCCTTTAAAATCATTGGATTTCTTGAAGCATATGCAATTTTTAAATCATTTCTTAAAAATTCATTATAACCTTTATGATAAGTTGAAGAATAAATAGAAGTTCGATAAGAATTTGAAGCATATACTTTATTTACAGTATATAACACATCATTCTTATCACTCATTCTGAAAAATTGCTGTTCTTGTTTTAAAACATCTTCTATTAAATTATTTTTAACTTGTGATTGTATTTGATTATAATAAGTAGTTTTTTTAGGATAGTCCTCTTGTATTTGGTAAAATAGACATACACTACTTGCAATGAAAAGTGTTCCTAATCCCAAAATATATACATTTTTTTTCTTTAACGAAAGATAACTCAAAATTATCACTACGAATAAATCCAAATAATAAACCCATACTATTGTTTCATCAAATACTTCGAAACAAGAAAATAATAATACAGCTATTAAAACAGGTTTCCAATTTAGTTCTTTCGTTTGAATAGATTGCAAGAAATTAGCAAGAAATAATGCCAAAACAGGAAAAAATGGAAATAATATTTTTTCTCTAACATAAAGTGTTCCATTCAATGTATAAATACAAATTGGAAAACATAAAATCAATAGAAAAGCAATACTTAAAAAACGGTGTTCTTTTTTCTTGCTAAAAATACTAGCAAAAATAGCTACTACCATTGTTGCAGTAACTCCTAATGTATAGGAATCATAAAGTAATCCTGATAAATTAGCAGTTGGAATGAAAAGTGATAATAAAGAAATGGTATTTTCTTCTGTCCCTCTTCCTGACAATATAACATGTGCAGTTGGTAACAATAAAATTGCTGACATAATAATTGCTAATATAGTACATAAAAGTAACGGATATCCGTTTTGTAAAATCTTTTTGAATTTAAAACTATTTTCTCTTCTAATTACTTCTGAAATAGTATAAAGAGCAAGGACAACAATTCCTGTTACACTATAATAATAACTCATCATAATCATCATAAAAACACTAAAGATAAATAATCCTTTTTTCTTTGTATCAAAATAACGATCAATTCCAAATAATCCTAAAATTAAAAATGGCATATAATTTATAAACATATAATGACGATGAGCATGAAATACCAAAAATGTACTAGATACCATAATCAATGTTACTAATAATGATAAATTATTTGAATATTTTTTATGACACAAAAACTCATATAATAAAATCCCGGTAGATAAAATTAAAATCATATTTAAAGCAATCACATAATGTGTCATACTAATAAATGGCATTAAATATGAAATCATAAGTAGTGGATTTAATAGTCCATAATATGAAAAAAAGTATATATTGTTTCCACTACCAATATGAAAAGAATAATCAGGAAATAAATCATGCGTATTATAGAATAACATTCGAAAATAATCAGCAAAAGTAGTATGCTGACCAATCCAATCTGTTGTTGAACCAAATATAAAATCAGTTCCTAATGGTAATATCATCATAAATAGTAAAAATACTATAATGCAAGCATAATGAATATATTTTTTTTGAATTTGTTTTTTCTTCATTTCATCCCTCTTTTTACATCATTATTATACTATAAAATTTATAAATATTCTATTTTTTTCAGTACTTATTATTATAAAGTAGCATAAAATAGTTAAAAAAGGGTTGCAAAATAAAAGAAATTATTATATAATTGAAATTGTCAATGAGAGATTTGTGTAAAATTTGTCATTGCGCCCGTAGCTCAGCTGGATAGAGTGTTTGGCTACGAACCAAAAGGTCAGGGGTTCGAATCCCTTCGGGCGCACCACTTAATCGGGAAATAGCACAACTTGGTAGTGCACTTGGTTTGGGACCAAGGGGTTGCAGGTTCAAATCCTGTTTTCCCGACCATTATGAATTAAAAGTCTTGTTCTTCAAGACTTTTTTTATACATCGGAAAGTAGCACAACTTGGTAGTGCACTTGGTTCGGGACCAAGAGGTCGCAGGTTCAAATCCTGTCTTTCCGACCAATTATAAATAGAAAAAATAAAAAGACATGAAAGTTCATGCCTTTTTATTTTATCACTGCTCCAGTTGTAGAAGCTACAAAAATGTTAACAATTCCAAAATCTCTAGTTTCAATTGTTACTACATCCTTTTGTGGATATGCAATAATATCATACTCTAGTCCATGAAATTTAGCAGGGTTTAAATAACCTTTTTCATTTCCTACTACAGGAGGAACATTCGTTGGATATACTCTCCATTTACTTACTGTTTCTGGCAAATATAATTTTTTACTTTGAGTCGTTTCAGATACCGTTACATCTTTCAAATAAATCCAATTAGCATTTTTACTTTCATTTGTATCTTGAATTTCTGTTTGATCCATAAAAAATAATGCATCAAAGTCAATCTCATTAGGAAGCATATAAATACCATATTGATTTTTTTTCCAATTCTCAACAGTATATTTTCCTCTTGCACCTTCAATATGACAATGATATCCAGTAGCATTTCCTTTATTACCCTTATTTCCTAATTTTTCTCCTTGTCTTACAATTTGGTTTACCTTAGCATTAAATGAATTATCATGTGCAATTACAAAAGTAAAATAATCAATTATTCCATTCGCAAATCTTACTTTTTCTAAAGATTGCCACATCGATTGCCCTGAAGAAGGATAAATCCATACACATTTGATATCACACGGAGCATAATATGCTTCATTTTTATCAAATTTATACCCTATATCACATGCCATTGTTCCTTTATGTGAATAGTTTCCATTTGCCCCTTGAGTAATTTTTACATAAAGAAAAGGACATAATAAATCTTGTATTTGATTTCTTCTACTAGTCATTCCTTTTTGCATTATTTCATCTCCTTTCATAATATTACATTCATATTTTTAGTTTTGAAATAATCAATTTTATACATATTCATAAAAAAAGTATCCGTAGATACTTAAATAAATAACTTTAATACATTAGAAACAATAAAGCATACTATGATTGCCACAATAGTTGTTAAAAACATTGTAATCAATGTCCATTTCATACTACCTGTTTCTTTTTTTATTGTAAGGCAGGTTGTAGAACATGGAAAATGTAATAAAGAAAACAAAATGGTACAGATAGCTGTAATAATAGTCCACCCATGACTCACTAATACCTGTTTCAATATTACTAAATCACTAATATCAGACATTGTTGTTTTAGATAAATAAATCATTAGAATAATGGGCATAACAATTTCATTTGCTGGAAATCCTAAAAGAAATGCTAATAAAATAGCTCCATCTAAACCAATTATTTTAGCAAATGGATCTAAAAATTGAGAACAAATTTGTACTAATGTACTTCCATTTAATTGAATGTGTGTCATAAACCATATAATAATTCCCGCAGGGAGTGCAACGCTAACAGCTCTTCCTAATACATATAACGTACGTTGAAAAATAGAATTTAAAATCACTTTTCCAATTTGTGGTTTACGAAATGGTGGTATCTCTAATATAAATGAAGATGGAATTCCTTTTAATATTGTTTTAGAAAGTATATATGATATAAGAAAAGTCATCATAATTCCAAACATAACAATACTAGTTAATATTAGTGAACTACAAAATGAATTTACCATATTCGAATGAAACCCTACAAAAAACATGGTAATAATGGAAATCATAGTTGGAAATCGTCCATTACATGGTACAAAATTATTAGTAATGATTGCAATTAATCTTTCTCGTGGAGAGTCAATAATTCGTGTCCCTGTAACTCCTACAGCATTACAACCAAATCCCATACACATAGTAAGTGCTTGTTTTCCACATGCATGACATTTTGAAAATTGTTTATCCAATTGAAAAGCAATACGTGGAAGTAATCCAAAATCTTCCAATAAAGTAAATAATGGAAAGAAGATAGCCATAGGAGGTAACATAACAGAAACAACCCATGTTACAGTAAGATAAGCACCATCCATAATAAGACTAATTAACCATTTAGGTATTGTTAATATTTCTAAACTATATTGTAACCAAGTCCCTAACCACTCAAAAAAATGAAATAGTAATTGTGAAGGATAATTAGCACCAATCATAGTTAACCAAAATATCATAAATAGTAATATAAACATAATAGGAATTCCAGTCCATTTATTCTTTAATACATTTTCTATCCATTGGTATTTTATAGTTGATTTCTTTACTTTTTTTACAACCATTTGATTTATTTTTTCAGCATCTTTCATGATTTGTCTTACTTCAAAATATTTTAAAAATGAAGTTAATAGTTTTTGTTCTTTCAAACAACACCGTACATCTTCTATTTTTTCTTTTAAACATAAATGTTTTTCTAATTTAAAATTTGTTACTTGCTCTAATTTATCCAACATTGTTTTATCATTTATCATTAATTTAAAAGAAAAAAAACGAGAATTTAAATAATCTGGTAGCAAAGGTTTTAGAGTATTTTCTACTTCTATTAAATACTGTTCTATTATTTCTGGATATTTTACTATATAAGAATGAGAAAATGAACTTTGCACTTTATCTTCAATCAATCTTACTAATTGTTCAATATCTTGCTTCTTTCTAGCACATATGCCAATTACAGGTACCTTTAATATATCTGATAATTTTTCTATATCAATTTCTATTCCCATTTTTTTTGCTTCATCTAATAAATTAACACATACAATAACTCGAGGTGTTATCTCTAAAATTTGTAAAACTAAATTCAAATTTCTTTCCAAGCAAAGTGCATCACAAACTACAATCACTAAGTCATAATGTTCAAAACATATATAATCTCTAGCATGTTCTTCTTCTTTAGAATGTGAAATTAATGAATATGTACCAGGTAAATCATATATTTTATAATTTTTATCATGGTAAGAAAAATATCCATATGCATTATCTATTGTTTTACCAGTCCAATTTCCTGTATGTTGTTTTAATCCTGTTAATTCATTGAAAATTGTACTTTTTCCCACATTAGGATTACCTGCTAAAGCAATTGTTTTCTGTTGATGATACTTTTTATAATATCCTTGTTTAAAGCAATATTTCATGATTTATCCTCTCTACTTTTATTTTTTGTGCATCCTTTTTTCGTATTGCGATAACAGCACCTCTAACATAGTAAGCAGCAGGATCGTTCCAATAACTCTCATATTTTTTTTCCACTTTCGTACCTTCAATCATACCAATATCCATAAATCGCCTTGTCATTTGATCGTCTGCTATAATTTGTTTAATTATCACCTTTTCATTTATAGAACATTCATCTAAAGTCACACTATCACCTATTTCTTTTTATTTATACTTTATTATATGTATAAAAAAAAGAATAGGGATGACATTTCCCTATTTAAAAAATAATAGTTTCAATTTTAATTTTAGAAAATAATTCATGATCATCTTTTCTTTCTTCTAAAGAAGTTGAAAATACACCTGGATGATTACTTGTTTGATAATAAAACCATTCAACAATATCTTGGTATTCTAAAAAACATTGTTCATTTTCAAATGATTCTTTTAAAAACTCTAACAATTTCATTCTGCGATTATATTTTGTATAAATAATTCCAGATTCAGGTAAATATGTCCTTAACTCATTCATACATTCTCTAACACTTTTTTTTATATGATTTTGAAACATAATTGTTTTTGATAATAATGTATTTCCTAAAAATTCAGTAAATTCCCAAGGTGTCATCTGACCTAAATCTTGCAAATATAACATATTGCGATTTCCACATACTTCATTTTTATAAATATCAGAATAAATTACTTTATTTTTTATAAAGTATTGTTTTGCAATATTTTCTAAAAATTCTTTAGCGGTGATTTTAGTACCATCTTTTTTTAAAACAGTTCCATCACTTCTAACTAAACGGATAAAATTATAATATAAAATATTTTCAATACTTTGATATATATCATCACCTATTACATAAAAATCTGGTTTGATATTAATATCTAGAGTTTTGATAATATCGATATCTTGTATTACATGAGGCTGATCATATAATTTAAATTTTTCTAAGTTATCACTATTAAAACATATTTTTGATTTTGAAATATGATATTGTTCCAATTTATTTTCTAATTGTTCTTTTATATCTTGAAAATAATATTGATTATTATTCATATAATATTTAATAAAATGTGGTACTACTTTTAATATTTCAACCAAGGCTTGGCTTTGATAATTATGATTATTTAAATAATTACCAATTTCAATACATATTTTTGATATTAAAATTCGATAAGTCTCTAATTTATTTTGTTGAATTGGTACTATTTTTTTTACCTCAATAAAATAATAAGCTACATCACGTAGTACTTCCTTATCTTCCAACATACGCTTTAAAGTAGTATCAGTAATTACATCATAAAATAATTTTGTTCTAAGATCATTATATGATTCAGCTTCATATTCAGGTTCATCACCGAATCCAATCCATTGATCAATAGCACCAACTAATATTGGTGGTTTGAATGATCTTTCCATAATTTCTGGATAATCTCTTTCAAAAGATTTTAAAACAGTTATATATTGAAAAATATGGAAGGTATCCGTATAAATAATAATTTTATCATCTCGTATTGCTCCACTCGTGTCAAATTTTAAATTATAAGGTAATTGACATTCTTCTAATTTTTCAATCAGTCTTCTAATAATAAAATGAATATCACTGTTTAAACAATTTAAATAAAAACGATGACTAATTGGATTGGAAATAGTACTTGAAACATTAATTTTTTTACTTTCTAAATGACACCACTTACTTGTTGTAATACCTAATATTTTGTCAAAAAAATAATTTGATACAAAAGAATTCTTTTTCATTTCTTCATAAGATGAAATTTGTTGCAATTCCGAATGTAATTGTAATAAATCATGTTTATTATAATCTAAATCTTTTGGACATTGAAGCTTTTCTTGACTTAAAAGAAGAATTTGTTTTTTCCACTTCGAAAAAATATCTTGATATAAACGATTTTCTTCTTGTTCATTTTTTTGATCTTGTGTATGGTGATAATAATTTAGTAATGATGCATAAAAGTCATGATATGATAACGGTTTTTTATTGATATATTCATCTATAATATGATTGATGTAATTAGCATCTACATGTGCTGATTTCATATTATGATACAATTCTGTATATTTTCCCATATTATCACCTTATATATTATACCATATTTACTTTTATAAAAAAAAGATGTACAGGTACATCTTTAATCTAAAATATTTTTTAAAACAATAGTTTTTGTTCTTGACATTTCCTTTAATGTAGTAGAAATTCCTTCATTACCAATTCCACTATGTTTCCATCCACCAAATGGCATTTCTGCAGCACGATAGAAACTTGCACCATTGATTACTGCTCCACCACATTCTAGCGCATTACATACTTTAAATGCTTTTTTCATATCTTCTGTAAATACACATCCACATAGACCATAATTTGATTGATTTGCAATTTCAATTGCTTCTTCTAATGTATCAAATCCAATTACTGGAATAACAGGTCCAAAAATTTCCATATCTTTTGCTACTTCCATATCTTTTGTTACATTGTCAAGAATTGTTGGTTCATAGAATGCACCATTACGACGTCCACCACATACTAAAGTAGCTCCAGCAGCAATCGTTTCATTTACTTGATTTTCTACTCCAATAGCAGCTTTTTCGCTAATAAGACATCCAATTTCTGTATCTGGGTCTAATGGATTACCAACTTTCATAGTAGCAATTTTTGCTTTCATTTTATCAATAAATTCTTGTTTTCTACTATTATGAATTAAGAAACGTTTACTAGCGCAACATACTTGTCCAGTATTATAAAGTCTACCCCATACTGTTTCTTCAATTGCTTTGTCCATATCTCCATCTTCTAAGAATAAGAAAGCATCATTTCCTCCTAATTCAAGCATAACATGAGATAAATTTTGACTTGCTGTTTTCATTGTTTCCATACCAACTTTTGTACTTCCAGTTAAACTAATTAAATGAATTCCAGGATGAGCAGAAAGTGCATTTCCACAAACTTCACCACTACCAGATAAAATATTAATTACTCCATCTGGTACTCCTGCGATTTTTAATAATTCACAATATTTATGTAATGTTAATGGATTGGTACTTGATGGTTTCACAATAACAGCATTTCCCATAACAAGTGCTGATGGAACTTTTTGTCCAAATAAATCACATGGGAAATTAAATGGAATAATACATGCAACAACACCTAATGGTTCTTGTTGTATAATTTGAATTGTTTTTTCTTGTCCTATTTCTGTTCCAGCAGGTATTACATTACCATACATATGCTTTGCTTTTTCTACATATCCATAGGCAAAAATTTTCGTATTTCCAATTTCAGCACGTGCTTCACGAATTGGTTTACCTGTTTCTTTACAAAGCAATACTGCCAAATCTTCAGCATTTTCTTCTACTAAATCTGCGAATTTTTCAATAATTCTTCCACGCTCATGAATTGGGGTTTTAGCCCAAGCTTTTTGTGCTTCCATTGCTTTTTTAACACATGCATCTACATCTTCTGCAGTTGCATTTGGAACTGTATCTAAAAGTTCATTTGTAGCAGGATTATATACTTCAATCACTGCACCATTACTAGCATCTTTAAATTCTCCAGCAACTAAATTTTTCATAGATTCCTCCTTTTATTCTTCACTCATACCTGTGAATGATAACATTAAACCTCCACAGCTATTTGAACTATGTTCATGACTTCCATATTCACCAAAAGTGAAAATAGTAATAAATGGTACTCCATTTGCTTCACGTACTAATTGTTTATGTACTTCATCAATACGATCTCCAATTCCTAGTTTTCTACCACCACAATGTACTAAGAAATATCCAGCAGGTTTTTTACGACCTAAACTTTCATTAACAGCTTTTAATGTATTACCTGTTGAATCAATTAATTCATCTACAGTAGCACCCATTAACATAGCACAAGTACCAACAGCTAAATGATTTCCTACATTAATTTTATAATCATCAGTAGCAGACATTGGATGACGAATTAAAGTCACATTACCAATTGGATCTTTAATTCCGATAGGGTTTAAAATAGATGCAGCAAGTAAATTAGCTCCTGCTACTTCTTCTTCTTTCTTTCCTGTCCAATCCATATATTTTTCTAATGCACTAACGCCATCAATTTCAGCAATTGTTCTTTTGCCTTCAATTTGATTGATAATACCATATTTTCCTGTTTCACGGTATGCTCCAGTATATTCATTTACAAATTTTTTATCTGTATAGAAGAATACAACTGCTACACCATCACTAAATACAGTATCATTACAGAAAATTGACCATTTTCCTTCTACTGTATCATCAGCAGCACTTCCTCCAAAAAATGGAACACGTCCAATTACATCTTGAATTCCTTTTAAATAATCTTCTTCTTCTTTTGGACTTGCAACCATATAAAAATATGATGGAACTTTTGTACTACCAGCATTTTTAACTGCTTCTACAGCTACTTGACGTCCAATTTTTCTTGCATCTTGTCCAGCTTCATGACAAGCAACTCCAACAGTCAAGTCAGGGTCATCAAACATCATCATTCCTGAAAAACCATTTTCAGATGAAATAACTCCATCTGGTACCATAATAGCTCCGCTACTTGTACATCCTACTACAGGAACATCAGCTACACTTTTGATTCCTTTCATGATTTCTTCTTGATCTTGTAATACTGAAGTAAATAAAAGTCCTAATTTTGGATTCATTCCTTCACTAGCCATTTTGGCTGTTGCTTCACCTGAAGCAAATGCGTCTTTTAAAACACTATAACCAACTTTTGTCTTTAGCATATTAGCTCCCTTCTTTCTTGGATATGGTAGAACCTATTCTACCTATTTTCCTAGTTTTATTATAACACATATTAAAAAAATTAAGAAATTTTCATTCTTAATTTTTTCTGTTTTACATTTTTTTACTCAACTGTAACTGATTTTGCAAGATTACGGGGATGATCAATATCTAATTTTAACTTTTTTGCAACATGATAACTTAACAATTGAAATGGAAGTATTGTCATAATGGATTGAAATAATGGATTAACATCAGGAATTATTATTTTTTCATCTACATCAATAGAATCATCTAAAGTATCTAATGTTGCAAGAATGACATATCCACCTCTCGCTTTTACTTCCATTAAATTGCTTTTGGTTTTACTATATGTATATTCATCAGTTGCAATAGCAAACACAGGAGTCTTTTCTTCAATCAAAGAAATCGTACCATGTTTTAATTCACCAGCTGCATATGCACTACTATTTAAATAAGATACTTCTTTCAGTTTTAAAGAAGCTTCCATGGACAATGCATAATCACTTCTTCGCCCAATAAAAAAATTTGATGGTTGATTAATTAAATTGGAAATCCACGAAAAATGTTCATACTGTTTTAAACAAGGCGTAATCACTTTTAATAATTTTTCTTTTCCATCTTGATACATTGCTTCTAATTCTTTTGACCATGTTTTTTGTTGTTTCATCCATTCTCTTAATAAAATAACAAAAATAGCTACTTGACTACTATATCCTTTCGTAGTTGCTACTGCTCTTTCTTCTCCAGCTTTCATATAATATACATAATTTGTCAACCTAGATAAAGTAGAATTGTAAACATTGACAATTGCTAAACTGTCAACTCCCATACTTTTTATTTTTTTAGCACATGCAATTGTATCGGCAGTTTCACCCGATTGTGATACAAAAATAACTAACGTATTTTCATCTGCAAATATGGTTTTATATCGATATTCACTAGCATATTCGACTTCGACAGGAAAATTAGCAAATTGTTCAAATAAACATTTGCCTATCATTCCAGCATGATAAGCACTACCACAAGCAACAATTTGAATTTTATGATATTTTTTATAATCTGGAATTAAATGACTATGTTCATCTTCATAAAATGTAAATAATTCTTTCAAAATTTTTGGAATATCATAAATTTCTTTATGCATGTAGCAATCATACGCTTCTTTATTCGACAAACAACTTAATCCTTCTATCTTTTCAATATCTTTTTTTATTTCTTTTCCATCTTTATATATATGATAATGATTTTTTTCAACTACGCCATACTCTTCATCATCTAAAATACAATATTGATTTGTAAATTCACAAAAAGCACTCATATCACTTGCTATATAAGTTTCTTGATTTCCGATACCCAAAAGTAAAGGCGAATCTTTTTTCATCACATATAGGCAATCTTTATCATCTTCATTTATAAATACAACAGCATATGATCCAATAATTTGACTCATTGTTCTTTCCATAGCTGTAACCATGTGATTAGTATGCTCATATTCATAATTTAATAACGCAACCAGTACTTCTGTATCTGTATCAGATATAAAAGAAATTCCCTCGTCTTGCAATTTTTTCTTTAATGAATTCATATTTTCAATAATTCCATTATGTACCGCTGTAATTTTTCCACAACAATGAGGATGAGCATTTAGTTCACTTGGTTTTCCATGTGTTGCCCATCTAGTGTGGCCTATTCCAATTTCCGATTGTATATTTTTATTCACAACATTTTTTAATTGATTTAATTTTCCCGTTTTTTTCAAAATTTCTACATTATTTTTATGAAAATATGCAATTCCAGTTGAGTCATATCCACGATATTCTAATCGTTCTAAACCGTTTAATAATACATTCATCGTTTTTTCTTTTTGACCAATGTATCCTACTATACCGCACATATAACCTTCCTTTCGTGGTCCATATATGTTTTGTTATAATCTTGATTTTATTTTTTGTCATATATGTATCGATCACCACAAACCGTAGTAGAATCCGCCGAATCTTTCGATACTACTATTCCTCGTCAACCATTTAGGTCCTGGCGCTAATTAAAACTTACTCCTTTCCCAATTTTAATTTTCTATTCCATTATATACAATTTCAAACATTTTGACAAATATTATTTAATAAAATATAATGTAAAAGTTAGAAAAATATTTGATATAATATTTTTAAGTAGAATCGTGGGGGGAGTATGAAAAATTTAGAAATATTATTTTTATTATTTATGATATATTCTTTCTTAGGATGGGTAGTAGACATCATTGGTCATTATTTAAGTACTAAAAAAATAATTAACCGTGGATTCTTTATTGGTCCTTACTGTCCTATCTATGGTTTTGGTGCCTTATTTATTTCATTCTTCCTATACTTTGTTCCTGTTAAAAATTATTTATTTGTTTTTATTTCATGTATTTTTATTTGTTCTTTATTAGAATATGTTACTAGTTATGTGTTAGAAAAAGTATTTCATGCTAGATGGTGGGATTATAGTGATGAAATGTTTCATATTAATGGACGAATTTGTTTAAAAACAATGATTCCATTTGGATTACTCGGTTTTTTTATTCATTTTGTAACCAATCCTTTTTTCATATATGAATTGTCTCAACTATCTTGTTCAACTCTCTTTATCATTTGCATATTGCTTATCATATTATTTACAATTGATATTATTTTGTCTTTTCAAGTATTAATACATTTTAGAACATTAATTTCAAGTTCAAAAGCTAAAGATAAAACAGAAGATATCCGCGAAATATTAAAAGACAAAATTAATAAACATCAACATATTCATAAACGTTTATTAACTGCATATCCAATCATTTCAAAAAAAATAAATCAATTCATAAAAAAAATAAAATTATAAAAAAACCATACAATGAAAATTGTATGTTTTTATTTAAAAGCTCTTGGTAGAATAAAAGCCGGATATACCAGCTTTTGTTTCATCATGGTGGCTCCGAATGGAATCGAACCATCGACACAGGGATTTTCAGTCCCTTGCTCTACCGACTGAGCTACAGAGCCAAATGGCGGTCCCGACGAGAATCGAACTCGCGATCTTCTGCGTGACAGGCAGACGTGATAACCGCTACACCACGGGACCATTTGGTTGCGGAGGCTGGATTTGAACCAACGACCTTCGGGTTATGAGCCCGACGAGCTACCAAGCTGCTCCACTCCGCGATATTATATGGCGGAGAAAGAGGGATTCGAACCCCCGCGCCGTTTCCGACCTCCCGGTTTTCAAGACCGGTCCCTTCAACCAGACTTGGGTATTTCTCCGTACATAGATATGTTATCTGCGACAACAAATGAATTATATCATAAACTTTTTTCTTATGTCAACTAATTTTGTTGATTTCATTAGAAATTTCATTTATTTATGAAAAAACCGTTTTTTCAAACGGTAAATTACAGATGGTGCCTAAGGCCGGACTTGAACCGGCATGAGGTTTAACCCTCGCAGGATTTTAAGTCCTGTGCGTCTACCTATTCCGCCACTCAGGCATTTCTTTCTGAACACTTACAAGTATACAATAATTTAAAGAACTTGGCAAGTATTTTTTGCATTTTTTTATAATTATATATATTTTTTATGACTTTTATAACAAAAATACATATTTCTTTTTTTATCTCATAAAGTTTAGTGAGGTGAGTAGGATGAAAAATACAATCTCTTATTACTATCATTTAACTCCTACTTCTATTATCAAACGCAATCAACAATATGAATTTGAAATCAATCAATTAAAATATATTTTTATTCCTTGTTATTTATCTCAAGAGTATTTATTGTTTCTACATTCACTAACTATTCAACTTTACAAACAAAATATACCTGTTCATACTTTTATTTTAAATAAAGATAATCAATTCATTACAATGGTACAACAAATACCATATATACTAATGCAAATTCATTTAACAAACAATTCTTTAATCATTTTTAATGATATCCTACGTTTTCAAGAAATTTCAAAAAATATTTCTCTTTCTCATGTTTCAGAATTAGACTGGTTTCAATTATGGACAAAAAAAATTGATTATTTAGAATACCAAATTAGTGAATTTGGAAAAAAATATCCTATAATTAGAGAAAGTTTCAGTTATTATGTTGGCTTATCAGAAAATGCTATTTCAATTTTGAAAGATGCGAAAAAATCAATCCCATATTTATCACATCGTCGTCTATTTTTTAACTCTACATTATATGATCTATATAACCCTTTAAATTTTATTGTGGATACAAAAGTTAGAGACATTGCAGAATATTTAAAAGATTGTTTTTTTCATAATCATGACATTCGGGATGAAATTCAATATTTTTTAAATTATTCTCATCTGCAATGTAATGATTATCAATTATTATTTGCTAGATTTTTGTTTCCTAGTTATTATTTTGATTGTTATGAAAAAATTATTGATCATGGTTGGGATGAAAAAAATTTATTACCAATTATCTTGAAAAACAAAGATTACGAAATTATTCTAAAACAAATTTATGAAACAATTTCTTATCACTGTCAAATTCCAGAAATTTTTTGGTTAAAAAAGTAGTTAATCTACAACATTAACTACTTCTTCAACTTCTGGAACTTCTTCTTTAATTGCTGCTTCAATTCCATCTTTTAATGTATAATCAATTAGCATACAATTTGCGCAAGCTCCAGATAATTTAATATATACAATATGATTCTCATATTTCACAAATTCTACATCTCCACCATCACTTACTAGAAATGGTCGTAACATATCAATTACTTCTTTAATTTTTGTTTCTTCCTTATTTGTTTCCATGTCATCACCATACTCATTATACGCTAAAAGACAAAAATAGTAAATATTGTCTTATTATGGTATAATATTTGGGAGGTGACAGTATGGGAAGATATAAAAAAGGTGATATTGTAAAAGGAACAGTTACAGGAATTGAAAATTATGGTGCTTTTATTTCATTAAAAGAATATTATAGTGGCTTAATTCACATTTCCGAAATTTCATATCAATTTGTAAAAGATGTGAATGATTTTTTACAAATTGGAGAAACTATTTTTGTTGAAGTTTTAGAAGTTGATGATGATACTTGTCAATGTAAATTAAGTATTAAAAATATTGATTACAGACAAAAAACAAAACCTTTTCGAAAAAGACATATTACAGAAACTTCCCATGGTTTTCACACGTTAGAAACCATGTTACCTCTATGGATTGAAAAAAAATTAAAAAATAAAGAATAAATTTGATATTTTTTGTTGACAAACTTTTTACTATCTAGTATACTTAGTAATGTCCGAAGCAATAAAACCGGGCGATTAGCTCAGTTGGTTAGAGCACCTGCCTTACAAGCAGGGGGTCATAGG
>CAMBYP010000001.1 GCA_945872435.1 uncultured Mycoplasmatota bacterium | reverse complement strand
AATTATTTATTTGTTTCTTTATATTCTTTACAAACTTGGTCTAATTGTTGAACCATTTGGTCTACTTCTTCAAAACTATGAAGACGACATCCGCTAGCCATGGCATGTCCACCACCACCAAATTGAGCAGCAACTTCATTAATTACTGGTCCTCTAGAACGAAGACTTCCGCGAATCAAACCTGTATTTTTATCATATGAGAAAAAGCCCCATGCCACAACTTCAGAAATAAAATTAAAGTTGTTAATTAAATTTCCAGCTGTTGCTGCATCAACATGTTCCTCATCTAAAATTTCTTGTGGAAGTTTAACATATCCAAAGCCATTTTCAGTAACAATTAACTGTTTTGATAAATAACCTTGAAATTGAATTTCTTTTAATGGCCTTGTATATAAATTAGGATATAACTTTGTAATATCAATCTTAGTTTGTTTCAATAATTTTGATACATTTTGAAATGTATCAGCAGTAGAAGTTTTAAACATAAAACGATCTGTATCTGCTACTAACCCTATATATAATTTTTCAGCAATATCTTCATTCATTTTTAATTTTGAATGAAATATTAATTCTAGTACCATTTCTGATGCACTACTAGATGTTTCTTTAATCCATTCTAAATCACAAAATGTCTCTACAAAAGGATGATGATCAATTTTAATACTTTCTTTAAATTTAGAAGGGTTTACTCCATCTACTCGTTTTTGATCAGGTGTATCTAAAACAATCAGTAAACTACTTTGATACATTTCATCAGAAAAATTATCTAAAAGTCCTAAATAACGAAACTTACTAGCAGGACACCCAACTGCATATACATTCTTTTTAGGAAATGTATTTAAAATTGCCATCTTTAATCCAAGTTGTGATCCTAATGCATCAGGATCAGGTCCCACATGACGGGCAATTACAATAGTATCGTATTTTTTTATTTTCTTATAAATTTTTTTATAGATTGATATCAAGTTCATATCATCACTCTTTTTCTATTTTGCAAAATGATATACATCACGTGCAATCATAACTTCTTCATCAGTTGGGATTACATAACATGGAATACTAGAATCTTTTGTACTTACCATTTTTTCTTCTCCACGCATGTCATTTGCTTCTTCATCTACTTTTACGCCAAGCACTTGAAGTGAATCCATAATTTGTTTTCTAGCTAGACTAGAATTTTCACCTAAACCTGCTGTAAATACAATTGCATCACATCCACCTAATAACACATAATATTTAGCAATATATTCTACAACACGTTTAATATACATGTTTTGAGCAAGAACACAAAGTTCATCTCCAGCATGAATTCCATCTTCTATATCTCTTGCGTCACTTTTTCCTTTACTAATACCACAAAGTCCACTTTGTTTATTTAAAATTGTATCTACTTCTTGTAATGACATTCCAGATTTTTCCATAACGTATGGAATCATAGAATAATCAATATCTCCTGAACGAGTACCCATCATAATTCCCGCATTTGGAGTAAATCCCATAGAAGTATCAATACATTTACCATTTAATACAGCACTAATACTTCCACCACTACCAATATGACAAGTAATTAATTTTGTATCAGTTCTTCCTAAAATTTCATTCATACGTTCTGAAACATATTTATGTGATGTACCATGGAATCCATATTTACGTACTCCATATTTTTCATACCATTCCATTGGAACAGAATATAAATAATTTTCTTTTGGCATTGTTTGATGGAATGCTGTATCAAATACAGCTACAGCTTTTGCATCTGGAATCATTTTTTGGAAAGCACGAATTCCTGTAATTCCAGCTGGGTTATGAAGTGGTGCTAATGGAATTAATTCCTCTAATTTTTCAATAACATCTTCATCAATTAATACACTTTGATTAAATTTATCTCCACCATGTACTGTACGATGTCCGATTCCTTTAATCTCATCTAATGATTCTACAATATGTCGTTCTAATAATTCATTAACTAAAATTTTTACTGCAACTTCGTGATTTGGTAAATCAACTTCTTTTTTTATTTTTTCTCCATTTAGTTTTAAAGTATAAAATCCTCCATCGATTCCAATACGTTCAAAAGTACCTTGAATTAATACTTTTTCCTCTGGCATTTCATAAGCTTGAAATTTTAAAGATGAACTACCACAATTAACTGCTAATATTTTCATAATTTTTCCTTCTTTCTAAACTTTAATATTTTTTACTTAGCTTCTTAACTTTACAACATTGTTCTTCTATTGGCTCTTCAACGGAATAATGTGGAAGATATAATTGTTGGAAAAGTGGTCCCATAAAAACAGCTTCTGAATATTCCAAATCTTTTTTTATTTTCTCTTCCGATAATTCTGAATTGTTTTTTTCTAACTGGTTTACTTTTTTCATATGATAATTATATTCTTTTTTTAATTCATTATTTTTCTGATTTACAATATCTAAATCAGCATTTAATTCTTTTAGTAATTTCTTTTTTGTATCTATCTTTAAAGTATCTAATAAATAATCATTTAATGTTAAACATGAACATGTAAAAACAATAGGCAAAATAAATATCAATTTCTGCATTAATGAAAATGGAAAAATATTAATTAAGACAACAACTGCTATAGTAATCAAAAGCATAATTATTAAGTGCTTTATCAAACTAGATTCAAGTTTCTTCAATGAAGAACATAATTGTTGCTTATTTGCTTGACCTTTTTTTATCATATCATCACATAACTTCATATTTCTTGATATATTTAAAAGTACTAAATCTTCCTTCGTCATAAAGCTTTTCTTTATTTTTTTATCATCTACTACTTGAGCTACATCATTTTTCAACTCTATCATGTCATATTCTTGCGTACCAGTACCCCCATCATATGTTGAAATTTTATTTTAATTTCATTGTTGGGAATAAAATAACTTCACGAATCGTTTCACTATTTGTAAGTAACATTACTAAACGATCGATTCCCATTCCCATTCCACCTGCTGGTGGCATACCATACTCTAAGGCTTCTACAAAGTCTAAATCCATTTCGTTCGCTTCATCATTTCCTAGCTCACGTTCTTTTAATTGATTTTCAAAACGTTGATATTGATCAATTGGATCATTTAATTCTGTAAAGGCATTGGCATATTCACTACCTAAAATAAATAATTCAAAACGTTGTGTAAATCTCGGATCTTTTGGATCTTTTTTTGCAAGAGGACTAATCTCAATTGGATGACCATAAATAAAAGTTGGTTCTACAATTGTCTCTTCTACATATTTTTCAAAGAAAGCATTAACAATATGACCATATGCGAAATGTTCTTCTACTACAATTTCATGTTCTTGAGCTAATTTTTTTGCTTCTTCAAAAGTCATTTCTTTAGAAAAGTCAATACCTGTAACATTTTTAATTGCTTCTGTCATTGATAGTCTTTTATACTTTGGAGCAAGTGATAACTTTTTCCCTTTAAATTCTATTTCATATGTTCCATTTACAGCCATACATGCGTTAGCAATAATTCCTTCTGTTAAATCCATCATTCCTTCTAAATCACTATAAGCTTTATATACTTCAATTGTCGTAAATTCAGGGTTATGATTACGATCCATTCCTTCATTTCTAAATAAACGACCAATTTCATATACTGCATCCATACCACCTACTAATAATCTTTTTAAAGATAATTCAGTAGCAATTCTTAAATACATATCAATATTTAATGTATTATGGTGTGTTACAAATGGTCGTGCTGCAGCTCCCCCTAAAATAGTTCCAAGAACTGGTGTTTCAACTTCAACATATCCCAAATTATCTAAATATGATTGAATGGAACGAATAATCTTAGGACGAGCAAAAGCTACTTTTCTTGCTTCTTCATTCATAATCAAATCTACATAACGACGACGATATCTTTCTTCTGTATCAGTAAGGCCGTGAAACTTTTCTGGAAGTGGTTTTAATGCTTTTACTAAATGAATATAATGTTCAGCTCGAATACTTAATTCTCCCATATCAGTTCTAAATACTGTTCCCTTAATTCCAACAATATCTCCAATATCTGCTTTTTTAAATAGTGTATATTCATCTTCTCCTACTACATCTTGTCTAATATAAATTTGAATTTGCCCAAATTTATCTTGAATATGCATAAATCCAACTTTTCCTTTACGGCGACGTGTCATAATACGACCTGCAACAACAACTTCTTCCAAATTCATTTCATGTAATTCTTCTTTTGAATACTTTGCATATTTTTCTTTAATTTCTTTAGAATTCGTAGTTACCTCAAAACGATGACCAAATGGATCTATTCCTAAGCTTTCTAATTCTTTTACTTTTTCTCTACGAACTAATTCTTGTTCTGTAAACTTTCTTTCTTCCATGTTTTCTCCTCCTATACTTCTATCACCTTTGTATGTGATAATTTTTCATGTAAACCAATTCCATCTTTTCTATATAATACCATAAAAACACTTAAAATAACTAGTGTTAATTGAATCATTCCTAAAATACTAATCATAAATAAATATAAAATTCCTGGAACTAGATAAATAAATAATATCGATAAAAATAAATAAAGTAATCCATTTAAAATAACATTACGTATCACTAAACTATGAATACTAGCTTCTTCTCCACTTTCATCAACAACACGAATTTTCATAATCGTTTTACCAAATGTTTTTCCTTCCATAAAATATGGAATAAATACAAAATAAATAAATACAAATACTAAATTAATAAAACCAATCGCTACATGTTCTTTATCAATATCTTGTTCTATCTCACTAAGATGAAATAAGTAGCTTGTTACACTTATGTTCCTTTGAACTGCTTTTTCATTCATCTCACTTAATTCTAAACGAAGTGCTTTTTCATTTTCAGAAACTGTTGTCAACATAGCACCAATACCAATAAATACAAATAAAATAAATATATCAATCAAATATGCGATAACTCGCTTTGTTCTAATCATTTTCATATCCATTCTCCCTTTTAAATTCTTTTAATAATTTCAATACTTCTTCCTTTGTAGTAGCCTGAAATAAATCTTGTTTTAATGAATTACTATGTGGTACATATTTTAAATACCATGCAGCATGTGTACGAAGTTCCAAAATGGCTACTTTCTCCGGCTTTATTTTTAATAAATATTCTAAATGTTTTTCTATCATTTGAAAACGTTCTATTATCGTTACCTCACGAGGTTTTATTCCGTATTCTAAATATTCTACACAATCTCTTATTAACCATGGATTGCCAAGACAACCACGTCCTATCATAACAGCATCACAGCCAGTTTCTTTTAACATCTTCGAAGCATCATAACAACTTTTTATATCGCCATTTCCAATCACAGGAATTGATACAGCTTCTTTTACTTTTTTAATAATAGACCAATCGGCAAGACCACTATATCCTTGACTTCTTGTTCGTCCATGCACAGCAATCGCTTTAGCGCCTGCTTCTTCACAGATCTTAGCAATTTCTACCGCGTTAATATGTTCACTATCCCATCCACTTCGAATTTTGACCGTAATAGGGATTGGAACACTAGCCACAACGGCTGATACAATCTCTTTTACTTTATCAGGATCTTTTAAAAGAGCACTTCCAGCCTGTGATTTTAATGCTACTTTAGGAACAGGGCACCCCATATTAATATCAATAATATCTGGCTTCATCGTTTCATAAATGTATTTTGCAGCAGCAACAAATGACTCTTTATCACTTCCAAAAATTTGTTGGGTAATTGGCCTTTCTACTTCTTCCATGAAAAGCATTTCTAATGTTTTTTTACTTCCATAATAAATTGCTTTATCACTTACCATTTCAGCATAAATAAGACCACACCCCATCTCTTTTACAATCTTTCGGTAGGCGCTGTTACAAACTCCTGCCATAGGAGCAAGTACTACACGATTTTGAATCTTAACATCACCGATTTGCCACATAAAACCACCTCTTTTCATTATAATATAAATTTTTGTTGATAGCAATAAACGTACGTTATATGATACCACAAATAAAAATAATTACCAAGAAAATGTTATAATATATAAGAAAGAAGGAATCATATGAACGATATTTGGTATAGACTTTCTAAATCACCATTTAGAAGTAAATGGAAACTTACACAAAAAGATTGGAATTATATCCATCAAAAAGGTTTAGATACAATCCAAGAACATGCAAAAGATTTTGTTCAAAAACGTCTTTCAAAAGCAGATATTAAAAATGATGGAAGACAAACTCCTATGAAAGGACATCCAGTATTTATTGCTCAACATGCAACTGCAACCTGTTGCAGAGGATGTCTCGAAAAATGGCATCATATCAAAAAAGGGCATGAACTTTCTAAAAATGAACAACAATATATTGTCAATATCATTATGACATGGATTCAAAAACAAAAAGAAAACAATAATTAGTTTTCTTTTTGTTTTAAATACTCCCCTAATTTTAAATATGCTTCATTACTAAAAAAAGGCAGTCTTGAAGAAGTTGGCATGGTTGCTAATGTATGATTTTGTCCATCAGGAATAAAAATATTATCATAACCATAACCATAAGTACCTTCTTTTTGTTTTGCAATAATTCCCCATGATTTTGAAATAAAAACAGTCGTTTTTCCATTTTCTGTATAAGCTAAAGCATCTAAAAAATAAGCTTTTCTATCTTCTTTTCCTTCCATCAATTTTAAAATTCCCTCTTCTGTTATCGTTTCTTCTACATATTTACTATAAGGTCCAGGAAAACCATTTAAACTAGGTATCACTAAACCTGAATCATTTTTTAATACCGGACAATTTAATATTTGATAGGCACGTCTTGATGAATCAATTGCTACTTCCTCTATAGAATTTAATTGTAATTCTTCTAAATCATTTATCTTTTTTCCAATTACTTCAAACCCCATAGGTTCTAATACATATCTCGCCATATCTAACTTTAATTGATTCGTAGTTGCATATATGATTTTGTTCATACTATCACCTCAAACTCATTATATCTCAATTTGACAAAAAATAAAGTTTTTATTAAAATACGTTGTACAAAAAGGGGGCTTTGACATGTATCAAAAAAAATATGTTGCAACTAGAATCGGATGTTCAGGAGGTATAGACAGTTACTTAAAGACACTTGAATATATTGGCAAACAAGAAGAAACTGATTTTAATCGTTATTTCTTTTTAGATGAAGATAAAAATATAACAGTTGATTATTATAAATTACCACATCATTTGATTCTTTTAACAGTAACAAGTCAAACAAATGATTTAAAAAACTTTATTCCAGAGCAAACTAGAAATACCAATAAAAAAGGCCTTGTTGATGTAACAAACCTTGTATATTATCAATCGCATGAATCAATTTTAAAAAATGTTCAACCATTTCGTATAGTTGTAGAAGGTGCGAAAGGAACTGGAAAATCATCTATTGTTCGTTATTTTATAAGAAAAGGAATTGTTGCTCAAGATAGAGATCCACAAGTATTTTCTAATCCAAAAATACTTTCATTATCAAAAGAAAATAGAACAAAACAAGTTTATCAAAGAATTCACCAAAACGAAGATGAATACTTCTTATTAATCATGAGAACTGTCCAACAAATGAATGAAGCATTGAAAAGAAGAGCGGATGAAAACAATACGAAAGATCATGAAATTTATAGAAAGGCTTATCAAGATGCTTATATATCACTCAACAAAGCTGGATTATTAGATGGGAAATTAAAAATTATGCACAATGACTTTCAATGGAATAATAAAAGAAATCAACACTTAAGACTTATTATCGAGCAACTGATTGAAAAATATCAAAAACCAAAAATAAAGACTAGATAATAATATCTCCTTATACGGACAAATATTGGTATGTCAATCACGATATTACAAAAAAAGACCTATTGGTCTTTTTTCTTATTTATTTTTGCCTTATAATTCTATCTGTTATGATAAATTAGATTTTAAGACAGTTATCACTGGTCGAACACCACGAGGTTGTACAGAAGCAGCATCCATTGTTGATAAATCACCACTAAAATTGACACACCATAATCTAGAAGAAGAATTAAAAACAGATGAAGTTGTCCAATACCCATAAACAGTACTATCTTCATTTATATTACATCCATAATTTGTACAATTAATTGTTCTATCAAATAACCATGCATATTTTGACTTATTACTGAAATTAGCTGTTTGTGCAGTACTATTACTATCCAAATAGAACCATCCTGCCATTATTGCATATGCTGAATTAAAACTTGTATTTCCTGTTATTTTTGCTATCTCATCTGCGGTGATTAATCTTGGACTTCCTACCCATCCTTCTGTATCTGTATCTAATGCCACTTTTACTTCTTTCATTTCTGTATTTATATTTGATGAATTCCATGCGACTTTTGCTGTTGTATTATGATCTAATATCATTTTATATGTATCCCCTTCATCATCATAGATATACCATTTCATACATCCTGTTTTTGTTCCTGTTGTACTTACTGCATTTCCTTCATTACATTCTTTCGTTAAATCTTTTGGATCTAAGTATACGATTCCTTTGTATTTTTCTTCACCTGTGGATGGTACAATTGTTCCTCCAAAATTACTTTCTCCACCACTTGATCCATTTAATTTACATGTTTCTGCATCATAGTTTGTTACTGTTACCTCGTCTTCTCCAAAATTTTTCATTGCACAAAATTGATTATTATGAATTTGAATTGCGAGATTTCCTTCTTTTGATATTTGTAATTCACCTGTTACCCCGTTACCACCTTTATATTGAATTTTATCTTGGTTTGGTAATGCAATTGTTTCTCCTGCATAATTATTTTCTGCTAGCAATAACTTTTCCCCTGCATATTGTTCTCCTGCTTTTAATATTCCATATGCCGTATCTTTCATTGCGTTTCTTTTGGCTTTGTAATTGTCCCCATAATCAGTGGAGTTGCAATTAATGCAATTACGGCTAGTATTACGATAACAGCTAATAATTCGATTAGTGTAAATCCTTTACTTTTCATATTTAAATCTCTTCTATTCTGATTCATTTTATCAAATTTCAATCGTTTAAAAAGTTGATTTTTTTCTTTACATGATATTGTTATATACTTTTTTGCTTCTTTTTGATTACAACTTCAAACTAGATAATATAGTCTTTTTATTTCATTATGTTGTTATTATTTTAATATCCAAGCATTTGGTATTCTTCTTTCACCTGTTGCACTATATCCACATGGTTTTGTAATTGTTTTATTTCCAATTGCAATACTACTAGAAGCTCCTCCATCTAGATTTACTGCATTATGCACTTTGTATCTTTGTAATAATTTAGTAAGTTCAACCATACTAATTCCTACACTATATCCTGGCTGTCTACCATCAATTACTACAAATAATACGATTCCATCTTTACGCTGTGCTAAAACAGTTCTAGGGGCTATTCCCCATCCACCATTACCTTTTATTTCAGCAGCATTTCCATTAACAATTAAAAATGGACCAAATTCAACTGCATCTTCTATTCCTGCTTTAATTGCATCCATGGCACTTCCTTTTGTTAACAATAATTTATTATCTTTGGTAAAACCGGCGATTCCACCAGAATATCCAGTTTTAGTAGCATCCCAAATTACTTTTCCATCTTGAATTACTATTCCCGTTGGTTCTCCACCATTTCCCATTTCATTAGTATCGACAAAACCACTTGCATTCATACCTAATATTCCATTATTTTGTACTACTAATTCACGTAAAAATTGTCCAATTTTTCCTAACTTATTAGTCATAACTAATTCAACACGACTAGGATCATATATAGCTACCATATAACCTTTATAATTACTTCCTTTTAAAGGAATTAATTTGTATTCTGGATGTTCAGAATCTCTAGTTAAAATTTGTTCATCATAAACAGAGTCATATTCTCCACTATCATCAATATCACCAATGACAATATCACTTGTATCCGTACTTTCCCCTGACTCTTTTACATAATTTCCATCTAATACATCTTGAATCATATCTTCTGTATAAATAGTACGAGCTAAATATTTATGTGTCATCGTTGTCACAGCAGTTGTAATATATAACTCTCTTAAATAACTAAAAGGTCCATATGCTAAAAAGAAACAAATAATGATACAAACATCTAAAATCAAAAGCACAATCGCTGTCTTTTTTTTCTTTTTTATTTTCATTTACATGCCTCCTATCACATATGGATCACTTAAAACTCCAGTACCAGATACAATTTGTATTTGATTTGTAATATAAATTGCAGGTCTAATTCCATGTTCACTATCAATCATATCAGAAAAATATTTTCCATTTTGATCTACAGAATAAACCATATCATCATCTTCATTTACTGTTGTCATTAACCAAGTATTTGGAAGTTCTAAAGAATATAATTCTCCAACATGTAATAATCCTACTTTTGCAGAAATAGAATCTGTATAGATATTTTTATAATCAGTAACACCATTTATTTGGTAATTACCAGTATACCAAGTTCCATCAACAATTAAACTTTTATCTATCAATGTTCGATACCAATTTGTATTTAAATAATAAGCCAAGCTTCCATAAGTTTTTACTTGATACAAATTATTTTTTGTCGCATAATTTCTCATATAGACCTGTCCTGTTTTATCAGTTAATAAAGACGATGTTGCTAGTTTGTAAGTTTGATCATCTTTAGAAATTACTTTCCAAGTATATCCGCTATATGATACATAATTTCCAATATAAATCATAGTTTTTTCTTCTTTTGGCTCTATAATATATGGATTTGTTTCAGTACCATCGCCAGATATATAAGAAATATTTTTCTTTAATGTAATTGTAGGTCTTACTCCATAATTATGTTCTTTATAATCATCGGTAAGTGTTACACCACCTTTAGAATGCACATAATATAAACGATCATGATTATCAGTAGTTGCTGTATAATAAGAAATATGATGATTTAAATAACCATTCTTTCCTCCTGATAATTGATAATCACTTAAATTTAATAAACCTACAAAATCAAGTGTTACTTTTTTATCACAAGTAATATCTTCAATATTTGAAATTTGATCAATACAAATACTTGTCTTTTTTAAATATTGATTTTTATCATTCAATGTTTGCTCAAAAATTCCTGTGAATGGTTGATTTGTAATAGTATTTAAATAACCTCGCAATGACGAATCTTGATACTTGCTACTACTTCCATAAGTAAGAGCACTAATCACATCATTTAAAATTAAAACCATACTACCATCTTGATTTATTTTTATAACTCTCCACATTTTTCCAGAATAGTATAGATAATTATTTAATACTTTTCCTTTAAAATAAAATACTTGATTTTTATCGTCCAAATAAAGGCCATCACCTTCACTAACTAATTCATTTGAAGCCTTTATCTTTTCATGTACGTATTTAATTGCTTTAGGTTTTTGATGTTCTAATTGATAAAAATAAACAAGACGATAACCATAATATAAAATCAAACCAACAATTAATAATATATTAAAAATAATAACTACATTATAAAAGATTTTTTTATTTCTAACCCTTTTATTCTTCATACTTCACATCCTAATACTTTATAATCTAACTCATTATATCATACATTACCCCAATTTTTCGACAAAAGAAAAAAAATATAAATAATTTTTAAATAAATGCGAATGAATAAAAAGATAGGAATTATGCAATTCCTATCTTTTTTGATTCTAATCTAAGTTTATCAGCTACAGTTACAATAAATTCACTATTGGTTGGTTTTGCTTTATCAATATCTACACTATTACCAAAAATTTCTTCCATCAATGACCAATTAGCGCGGTTCCAACTAACTTCTATTGCATGACGAATTGCTCTTTCTACACGAGAAACAGTAGTATCAAATTTAGTAGCTAATTCTGGGTATAATTCTTTTGTAATACCACCTATTACTTCAGGATGTTCATAAATGATTCCAATTGCTTCACGAATATATTGATATCCTTTAATATGTGATGGAATTCCTAATTCATGTAAAATTTTAGTAATCGATATTTGCAAGTTATTATGGTAAAAATCAATATTTTTACTTTCTAATGTTTTATCAGTACAAAAGTTCATAATTCTTTTTTCTAAATCTTTTAAATCAAATGGTTTTAACAAAAAATAATTCACTCCATACTCTGATACTTGACGAATGGTTTCACTTGCATTGTAACTTGTTTCTACAATCACATTTTTATGAATATCATTCTTTTTCATTTCTTCTAATACATACATTCCATCTTTATTTGGCATAATTAAATCAAGTAATATCACATCATATGCATCTTTATTTTCTTTAATTTTGTCAAATCCTTCTTTTCCATCATATGCAACATCTACTAAATGAATTGTTTGGTGATCTTTAAAATATTCTCCAATCATATTTACTAAATTTTTATTATCATCAATCATTAATATTTTTATTTCTTTCATTATAATCCCTCTTTCTACTCTTAGTACTGCTTATCTTATGTTTTTATTATACACCTGACTACATTTTATACGCTAGAGCGAGAATATTCTAGTTTTGTCACATTATGTCGAAAAAGAACGAAAAAAGTCGTTAGGATACAACGACTTCATACATCTTTAATAGCTCTTTAGGTTTTGTAGATGCCCCTCCAACTAAAAAGCCATCAACTACATCAATTTGATTCAAACTCTGAACATTTTTTTCATTTACACTTCCTCCATATAATACAGAAATTGACACATCAAACAATTGCCAAACTATATTTTTAATATATTGAGTAGTATCTTTAATTTCTTTTTCAGTTGGAATGAATCCTGTTCCTATTGCCCAAATTGGTTCATAGGCAATCATAATTTTAGAAATATCATGAATTTTTAAACCTTGAAATACATCAATTATTTGTCTTTTTAATATTTCATTGGTTTTATGCATTTCATATTGCTCTTTTGTTTCACCAATACAAAAAATTGGAGTAATGTTATGAGCAATACAAGCTTGAATTTTTTTCTTTAACATGTCATTACTTTCATTTAAAATATTTCTTCTCTCTGAATGACCAACAATCGCATATTGAATATGATAATCTTTTGCTTGAAGAGGAGAAATTTCCCCAGTATATGCGCCACTATCTTCATAAAATATATTTTGCATACCCAGTATTAGTTTGCTTTGTGAAAATTTTTCTACATAAATAGCCGTTGGGCAAATAACAAGTTGTTCCGAATGGATAGAACCTAATATTTTGATAAATTCATCCACTTCTTTTTTTGTCATATACATTTTTTGATTTGCAAAAATTCTTTTATTTCCCATAAAATCCCTTTCTAGCAACATCTTTCATTTTAGATAGAAATGTTCTATTTTTAGGAAGAATATCTCCTCCTAAAGCAGTTTTATATACATTCAATACTTGTTCAGCAAAATATTTAGAAGAATGTTGATCAGCAGTAATTCTAGCTTGTCTACACATTTTCTCATAAAGTTCAGGATGATTTAAAATATCTCTTACGGCATCTTTATATTCTTTTTTCGTTTTAAATAAATGTCCATTTAAACCATCCACAACAACTTCTCTAAATGCATCATCATCATATGCAACAACAGGTAAACTAGCTGCCATTGCTTCAATAACTGTTAACCCTTGAGTTTCTGTTTTTGATGCTGTTGCAAATACTTGAGCAATTTGATAATATTTTGGGACTTCATCCCATGGAACTCGTCCTGCAAATATAACATCTTTACTAACTCCGTATTTACGAGCTAATTCTTTAAATTTATCTAAATCAGGTCCTGTTCCTACAATCAATAACTTGGTATTAGGATTCGTTCTCGTAATACTAACATGTGCTTCAATTAATGTATTTACATTTTTTTCTTCTCCAAGTCTTCCTACAAATAATATTACATCTTCATTATCTCGAATTCCTAATTTCTTTCTTAATGAACGAATATCTTTTTCTTTAAATTTTTCTGCATAAAAACGTTCTACTTCAATCCCAGTTGGTACAATATGTACATTTCTATCATATTTATACTTTTGTTTAAATAAATCATAAGTTTTTCTCGTTGGTACAATTAATTCTGTTGCAGTTTTATCACAGTAAAACTTTGTTAAATATTCTACAATTTTTTTACTAGAACGTTTGAAATATCCTTTCGTAATATAATGAACATAATCTTCATACATCGTATGATAAGTATGAACTAATGGGATATCTAATTGTTTTGCCATAATACGAGCAAATGTACCAATACCAAATTCAGTATGAGAATGAATAATATCTAAATTCCATTTTTTTATTGTTTCTATCGCACGAATTGGATATATTCCAGTCAAACGATAATCATAAATACCAATGGGAACACCAGGAATACGAATAATTTTATGATCATCTTCAAATTGATATTTTAAATTTTCTGGATTTACTGTTACAACAAATACTTCATGTCCTAATTTTTCTAACGCATGTTGTAACATAACAATACTAGTAGATACTCCATTAATATATGGTGGATATGTATCGGTAAATATTCCAATCCTCATATTATTTCTTCCTTTCTTTCAAATTTAAAGTAATAGCTCCTATTATCATTCCTAGATAATAAGTTAAAAATCTCCACATAATCATACTTGCATTTAATATACTGCCTTTTAAGAAATTACCATAAAAAGCCATATAACTATATTCTAAACCACCTGTTCCCCCTGGAATCGGGACAAATGCTCCAATTAACATAACATAAGCGCTAGAAACAATGGATTCTATTCCTGTAAAAGAATCAAATACTCCCATACTATATGCAATAGTAAGAGGTACTAAGTATAAACAAATTAATGATAAAAAATTCAAAAAAATATTATATACAAAACTTTTTTGGTCACTCATTAATAGTTTTGCACCATCATGAAAATTTTCAATAGAATCACTCATTTTATCCATGGTTGTTTCTTTATTTTTTACAATATGCAATTTATATAGCAAAGATACTAATTTTTTGATAATAAATTGATTAAATTTTTTAGCAAATGCAATAACAAACAACCCCACTGTAACCAATGTATTAATTAAAAAACCAATTGTCGTTAAATCACGTAAAAGACCTGATTCTTGAAATACATGAAAAATAAAATTATATGTAATCGCAATAATTCCTAAAAGAACCAAAGCAATTTGATAAACAATAAAATTTTGCATAATGATATTTGCGCCATCACCTAAGCGAATACCATCTTTTTTCAAAATATAAATTTGAAATGGTTGTCCACCTGTAGAAAAAGGAGTAACACCATTTAAAAATTGTGTAGTAAGAGTTAGTTTAAAAGCTTTCTTCATACTATATTGTTTATGAAATTTTCGAATTAGATGATAAAGAGAAATACTTCTAAGATAGTAACATCCCAGTACCAAAAAAATACCACAAAGTAACCACCAAATATTTAATGTAAATATTTCATGCAAAATCATTTGATAATTATCTTTTAATGAAAAATATAATACAATACCAGTCACAGCAACTAATATCATAATGTTAATAACCTGATTCTTATTTTTCTTTTTAATATCCAAGTTCTGTGACACCTACTTTCTATTTATCAGAAATACAATTAATTCCTGGTAATTGTTTTCCTTCTAAAAGTTCTAAAGAAGCTCCTCCACCTGTAGAAATATGAGTAAATACTTCTTGATATCCTAATTTTTTAACAGCACTAGCTGTATCTCCTCCACCTACTACTGTTTTTCCATCTACTTTTTTCATAGCTTTGCAAAGAGCCTTTGTTCCTTTTTGAAAAGATGGATTTTCAAAAAGACCAACTGGACCATTCCAAATAACAGTATGACTTTTTTCTATTAAGTCTGTAAATAAATGAATTGTTTTATCACCAATATCCAATCCCATATCATTGTTACTTGTTTCTTCTAAACTTTTTAATGTACCTGTTCCTTCTATAGAATCGGATACATAATGATCAACTGGTAATATTAATTTATCAGGATACTGACTTAACATTTTTTTACAAAATTCAATAGATTCTTCATCTAATAATGATTTTCCTATTTCATAGTTTTTAGATTTTAAAAAAGTATAAGCCATACCCCCACCAATTAAAATATAATCAGCTTTTGTAACCAAATTTTCAATCACTTTAATCTTATCACTTACTTTAGCTCCTCCTAAAATTACAGTAAATGGTCTCTCAGGATTTGCAATTACTTGTTCAATATTTTCAAGTTCTTTTTCTACTAAAAATCCAATACCACTTGGGATATGACTAGCAATTCCCACATTAGACGCATGTTCACGATGACTTGTACCAAAAGCATCATTAATATAAATATCTCCTAATGACGCCCAATAAGCACCTAACGAAGGATCATTTTTACTTTCTTTTTTTCCATCTAAGTCTTCATATCTTGTATTTTGTATTAAAATAACATCTTCATTTTTCATTTTAGAAACAACAGTATTTAATATTTCTCCTCTTGTTTCTTTCACAAATAAAACATTCTTTTTTAATAATTCACTAAGACGAAGTGCAACTGGTTCTAAATCATTTTTTACTTTATCACTTTCTTCTTTTATTCTTCCTAAATGTGATAATAATATGACTTTTGCATGATGATCAATTGCATACTGAATTGTTTTTAAACTTGAAACAATTCGATAATCGTCTGTAATAACACCATCTTTCATTGGCACATTAAAATCACAACGAATTAATACTCTTTTTCCATTTAAATCATAATCTCTAATTGTTTTTTTCATTTTGACTCTCCTATCAATTCATAATTTACTGTATAATCAGAAAGAATACTTAACTTCACATAATCATCTTGAGAAAATAACTTTCCTGTTTTAGGATTTTTCATATCTTTTTTTAAATAACCACTTTGTTGTAATTGATAAATAGAAATCATTATTTCTTGACCAGCATAATAATCAGAACGATATGGTATCACATATAATGATGCTGCATGATAAATATTCATATATTGTTTTTCTTTTTGAATTTGAAAAAGAAAAATAGTTACTAAACTACCAGTTAGAAAAAGAAATAATATAAATCCCAATATGATATATCTTCTATTTTTATCTTTCATTTTATATAACCTCATATATCCATACATTTCTATTTTACCATGTTTCTAAATTTTTACAAAGTAAAACAATTTATATGACAAATTTGTAATAAAAAAAGAAAAGTTTCCTTTTCTTAGTTTGAAGATTCATTTGTATATAGTTTTTGATAAACTTCACTAGTTTCTAACAATTCTTGATGTTTTCCACAAGCAACTTCCAATCCTTTATGAATAACATGAATTTCGGAAGCATCAACAATTGTTGAAAGACGATGAGCAATGATAATCACTGTGTGTTCTTTTACAAGTTCGTCAATTGTTCTTTTAATATACTCCTGTGATTCATTATCAAGGGCGCTAGTTGCTTCGTCAAATAAAATTATTTTTGTATTTAAAAGTAATGTTCTAGCAATGGCAATTCTTTGTTTTTGACCACCACTTAAATTTACTCCACCTTCACCAATTACCGTTTCATATTGATTGGGTAAACTCATGATGTAATCATCAATATATGATTTTTTACAAACTGTTCTAATTTCTTCTAAGGTAACATTGGGTTTTACTAATTTAAAATTATCCATTAAACTCATATTAAATAAATGTGGAGTTTGTCTAATAACAGAAATATTTTCACGAAGTGATTTTTCACTTAATTTTTGAATATCTATTCCATCTATTGTAATACTTCCTTCTGTGGCATCAAAATAACGTAAAAGTAAGTTAAAAATAGTACTTTTTCCATTTCCACTTTTACCTACTATAGCAATTTTACGATGAGGTAATAACTTCATACTAATTCCTTTTAATACATCTTCTTCATCATTAGAATAACGAAATTTGACATTTTTAAATTCAATGTTCCCTTTTCCTTCTTTTATTACTTCTGTACCGAAATGTTCATCTGGATATAAACGATTTTCCAAAATATCAACTATACGACTGATGGATACAGAAACTTTATTAAAATTGACACCAAAATCACTTAAACTCTCAACAACATAATCTACACGCCATAAATAAATCTCCATCATAACAAACATAGCATAAGCAATATATCCCTGGATTACATAATAACCACAAGTCACAAAAATAATAAATTGTAATATAAAATATAACCCATTATTACATGCATAATAATTTACTTCATATATGGCACTTTTTTTTGTTTTATCAAAAATATAATCAATCGAATGAAATAAATTTTTTTCTACAATTTCTTTAATACCTAATGCTTTAATTTCTCTAATACCTGTAATATTTTCTGTTGCTGATTTCACATATTGATCAGATTCTTCTTTAATTTCTTTTTGGATTTTCTTAATTTTTGGAAATATACGATATGATAATAATCCCATACAAAATGCGAAAATAACGACTTCAATACCTAATAAAATAGAAATATAAAATGCTAAAATTACAACCATAATTGCAACAACACTTTGCACTACCAAATGAATTAATTTATCTAATAAACTAATTATTTGTTCAGGATCATGATAAACTCGATTGATAAATTCTCCCACTCCTATTTCTTCAAAAGCTTTGGCCGGTAATTTATCAATTTTTTGATATAAATCTTTTGTAACATTTGTTATAAATTCAACTTCTAAACTTTTATATACTCTGCCTCGTAAATTATAAATAATACTTTGAAATAATATATACATACCTTCATATATAGCAACAATGATTACAAATTTTTGAAATTGTTTTGTCAATAATGTTTCTAATGCAAATCCCCAAAGCATAGGGCATATAATTTGTGGTAACATAGTTAAAATCACTAATATAATATATACAATACATTGCCATTTCTTATTTTTTAAATATTTTAGTATTATTTTAAAATCATTTAAATGATATTTACTTTTTTGTTCTTCCATGTCGTTCCCCCTTTCTTTTCTATCAAAAAAGTCATTATTATGATAATGACTTTCAAAAAATCTTTAAGACTATGAAAAGATGTGAGAATATACTTTCTCACTGTCATTATCACTTTTTTGATATACTAGTTTATTTTTCAAAAACATATTCCCACTCCTTTCTCTTCAAACTGCTTTTAATATAACACACGTATATATTGTTGTCAAACAAAAAAGAACAATGTTTATAACATTGTTCCCAATAGTTTTGCTGTTCTAACCATTTGTGTAGAATAACTCATTTCATTATCATACCAAGCAACTACTTTTACCATTTGTTTTCCATCAACTTCAATTAATGTAGTACAAAGTCCATCTACTAAACTTCCATAATGTGAACCAATAATATCACTTGATACAATTGGATCCATAGTAAATCCTAAAGTTTCATTACTTGCATTTTTTAAAGCTGCATTTACTTCTTCAACGGTTACGTTTCTTTTTAATTCTACAGTAAGATCTACAACTGATCCATCTGTTACTGGAACACGGAAAGCCATTCCATCTAATTTTCCAAGTAAATTAGGAAGTACTTTTCCAACAGCAACAGCTGCTCCCGTACTAGCAGGAATAATATTAGCTGCTCCTGCGCGACCACGACGAGCTTTAATTCCTTTTTTATGAGCAACATCTAAAATTGTTTGATCATTTGTATAAGCATGAACAGTAGTCATAAAACCTTTTTCAATTCCATATACTTCATCTAATACTTTAGCAACTGGTGCTAAACAGTTCGTTGTACAACTAGCAGCACTAATTATTTCCTCACTACCATCTAACGTATCACTATTAACATTATATACGATTGTTTTCATATCACCTTTACCAGGTGCTGAAATAATTACTTTTTTTGCTCCCGCTTCAATATGTTTATGAGCATCTTCATATTTTACAAATTTTCCAGTACATTCAAATACTTCATCAATTTCTAATTCTTTCCATGGCAAATTTGCAGGATCTAATTCTTTACAAATTTTTACTTTGTGATTACCTACTTGAATATAATCTTCTCCATAACTAATTTCATTTACACGATAATTTTTATGAGAAGTATCATATTTTAGTAAATATGCTAATTGTTCTGGTTCTGTAATATCATTAATTGCTACTACTTCAAATTGTGGATCATTTTCCATTAAACGAAATACTAATCTTCCAATTCTTCCAAATCCATTAATTGCTACTTTAATCATTTTATTTTCCTCTTTTCTTATTATATTTTATTTTGTATTGTTTGGTTTTTTCTTGATTGGGACTATAAATAAATGAAGCTCTAGAAATTGTAGGAATTAACTGTTGATTTCTAGAAACAATTACTTTTTTTGCACCTGCTTGTTGATGTAAATTAAAATTCAGTCCCAACTGTTCATCGACAAGATCAAGTACAACATCAACTTTTAATTCTTTCCATGGTAGTTTTTTTATATTTTTTTCATAACCAATCCACATATCTAATTTTGCTTTTTCTTGAAATAATTTATAGTGAAATTGATCTCCTAAAAAATTAATTGCTACCACTTGATATCCTTCTGCTAAAGATAATTGCTCTAAAGCAAATCTTCCCTCTTCTCCAAATCCTTGAAGTGCAACTCTAATCATTATAAGCCGTTATTTCCTTGAAAACAACTATTGCCAATAAATTCTCGAAGTACACTATCTTTTGGTACCTCTTCTGAAGGAATTGGCAAGAAATTTCTTAAGAAATTAATAAGTCGTAATGCTTCTGGATAAATAGGATCTGTTTCTTTTACACTAAATAAGAGTGGCTCTGCATAAGTTTTTAAAACTCCTAGTTCATATAAAAGAGCTGAATTAATAATCTTGTCTACGTCTTCTTGATATGGGAAAATATTTTTTTCTTCCCCTGCGCGAATTTTTGGCCACATAGCAAGTGTGTCTGCAGCACTGTATCCACGATACTTATTATCACGGATAATTCTTCTTAATTTTCTAGTATCACTCGTATGAATACGATTATGATTATCGATATTTAATTGTGTTAAAGGACTCATATAAATACGATATTTCTGTTTTCTTTCAATACTCATTGTAAGTTCATCATTTAAAGCATGTAATCCTTCAATAACAATCATATCATTCTCACCAAGTTGTAACCATTTCTTTTTAAATTCTCTTTTTCCAGTCACAAAATTAAATTCTGGGAGAAGTACTTTTTCACCATCTAATAATTTTAATAAATGTTTATTAAAAAGTTCTAAATCAATAGCACGAATGCTTTCAAAATCCGGATTTCCTTCTGCATCTAACGGTGTTTTATCTCTATTTAAATAATAATCATCAATAGAAATTTGATGAGTTTTAATTCCTTTACTTTGCAAATAAATTTGTAATTTTTTACTTGTTGTTGTTTTTCCACTAGAAGAAGGGCCTGCTAATAAAACCATTCGTATTTGATTTTTTCGACGATAAATTTCTTCAGCTATATTAGATAACTGTCCATCATAATGTGTTTCAGCTACACGAATTAAATCACCATATAATCCCGTCGATACCCTTTCGTTTAAATCTGCTGCATTATTAATTCCCAATGTTCTACCCCACACTGTATAATCCAAAAAAGCATCAAATAATTTAGCATGATGTTTATAGTCTAATGTACACTCTGGATTATAAACATCTGGATAACTTAACACGAATCCATTTCCTTTAATATAAGTTAATTTAAATTCATCTAATACTTTGGTACTATAAGCTAAATCTCCATAAAAATAATCATATAGATCATCTAATCGATACAAATTAATATAAGTATTACTAATATATTTTAAAACATGAACTTTATCCATTTTCTTTTTCATTTTAAAATACTTAATAGCATCAATACGAGAAACACTAACTTTTGTAAAAATTAAATTTTCTTCTACAATTTTTTTCATTTCATCAGCTAATTTTTTTACAATTGGTTTATCAATAGAAACACCATGTATTTCACAATAAACACCTTTGTCAATGGAATGTTCAACTACAATATCTGCATCTTTTCCAAGAACTCTTTTTACAGCTAAAATTAACACGAATTGAATACTACGGCCATATATCTCATTGCCAACATCACTTGAACGATCATAAAAGTCAATATCACATTTCTTAGTTACTTTTTCTGCTAATGGTGTAATATCATTGTCTACTTTAGCAACTAAAATAGGATAATTATAGTACTTCTTAAAACTATCACTCATTTCTAAAAGCGTTGTATCTTCTAAAAATTCTTTGGTTTCTTTGTCTCTATAATTTACTTTTATCATTCTCATAATCTTTCCCTCTTATTCTATACATAATCATTTTATCAAAAAACATTCATTTTGTCACACCATTTCATGTATATCTCTATTTATTTTGTACTATATATAAATGAAAGGGTGATACATTTGTTAATACCAACAGTAATTGAAAAAAGTAGTAATGGTGAAAGAGCATATGATATTTATTCTAGATTATTAAAAGATCGTATTATTATTTTAAGTGGTGAAATTACCGATGCAAGTGCAAATGTAGTAGTTGGAGAATTGCTTTATTTAGATAGTTTAAACCATGACGATATCAGTTTATATATTAATTCTCCAGGTGGTAGTATTACTGCTGGAATGGCGATTTTCGATACAATGAACTTTATTAAAAGTGATGTTTCTACTATATGTATTGGAATGGCTGCTAGCATGGGTGCTTTCTTATTATCGTGTGGTACAAAAGGAAAAAGATGTTGTTTACCAAATAGTGAAGTCATGATTCATCAACCACTAGGTGGTGCAGAAGGACAGGCCACTGAAATAAAAATTGTTGCTGAAAGAATATTAAAATTAAAAGATAAATTAAATCACTTTCTAGCAAAAAATACTGGCCAAAAAATAGAAAAAATAGAAAAAGATACAGAACGCGATCATTTTTTAAGTGCCAAAGAAGCATTGGATTATGGAATTGTCGATAAAATTTTGTAATTTTTCATTTCTGTGTTATATTTATCCTATAGGAGTGATAAAATATGCCAAGAAAAGTTTCAGCTAAAGTACCTGTTTTGTTTGTAACTATCATTGTGATATTGTTTATTTACGCAGTTTGGTTTCCAAAAGGTGCTGTTAGAAGAAAAATATTATTCTCTCATCCAAAAGAAGCACTATTATCAAAAGTAAAAGATTTAGGTGGAGGAAGATATAAATTAGAACCTGCACCAAATTGTCCTGATAATACTTGTACATATTATCTATGTACAAAAGAAGAATATTTAAAATTTGTAAAATGTAGCGTTGATCCAAATCCAATTGATCTTACAAACTAAAAGAAGAGTTACCTCTTCTTTTTATTTTGTTCTATTTGATTATAATAAAAATTTCCTTGTTGATATTCTTTTTCTATTGTTTCTTTCATATTCTTACTCCTTAAAAAAGTACACCAGAAGGTGTACTTTTTATTTCATTATTTTCCTTGGTAAGTAGATGTACTTCCTAGGTGTTGTTCACCCATTTGTACTAATCTCTTAGTGATTTCTCCACCAACTGTACCATTAGCACGTGAAGTAGCATCTGGACCTAAATTAACACCAAATTCATTAGCAATTTCGTATTTCATTTGTTCAATTGCTTGTTTAGCTCCAGGAACAACTAATTTATTTGTTGTACTGTTTTTCATATCAGTTTCACCTCCTGTACACTAATAGAATGTGTACATTTTTAGCTTTCATACAAAAAACAGTATGGTAATTTTTGGTTATAATAAATCGTTAGTTTCTTCTTCAAAATTAGAAATTGTTTCTACATTTTTAATACATTCATAAATAAGACTTTCATAATCAAAAGTCTGTTCCATTTCTTTTGCTTTTTTCAAATCTGGATGAATGACAGGATGTTTTGGAACAAAAATTGTACAACAATCTTCATATGGTAAAATACTTGTTTCATATGTTCCTATTTTTTCACTTAAACGAATAATTTCTAATTTATCCATACAAGCTACAGGACGAATTACTGGCATATTTGTTACTTCATTAATGACACTCATACTGCTTAGTGTTTGACTAGCAACTTGTCCAATACTTTCTCCATTAATAATAATTTTACAATTTCTTTTTTTTGCTAATCTCTCACTAATACGATACATCATACGACGCATAATGGTTATCATATAAGTAGGATCACAATTTTTAAAAATTGCCTCTTGTAATTTTGTAAAAGGAACAATATGAACCTTAATATGTCCTGAATATTCATTTAAAATAGAAGCTAATTTTAATACTTTATTTTTCGCCTCTAAACTTGTATGTGGTGGTGAATCAAAATAAATACATTCAATTTGTACACCACGTTTTAACGCTAAATATAAAGCAACAGGGCTATCAATTCCTCCACTTAACATCAACATACCTTTGCCTTGAATTCCTACCGGATAACCACCAATACCTTCTATTTCTTTCGTATAAAAATAAGTTCCATCTGGTCTGATTTCTATATGAAGAGTCATTTCAGGATGATGAATATCAACTTTTTTATTTTCTAAATATTTTAATAAGTAGCCACCTACTTGACGACTTACTTCCATACTATTAATTGGATAAGTTTTATCTGCTCTATCAGTTACAACTTTAAAAGTATGGAATACTTCTTTTTTTAATAATTCTAAAGATATTTTTTTTATTTCTTCTATTTCTTTAGTATTTACTTTTTCACATATAACTATACTATGTAATCCAAAAACCTTTTGTAATTTTAAAACTACTTCATCAAATTTTCCGTCTAATACTTCAATAAACATACGTACTCGATTTTTTACAATATGTACATTATATTCACGCAACATTTCTTCTATATTTTTTGTTAAAATTTTTATAAACATGTTACGATTTCCTTTTTTGGTAGTAAGTTCTCCATATTTAATTAATATCATTTTTTCCATACGTCTTCCTCCGTGCTATATTATAGCAAATTAAACAATAAAAAAACAAGGTTTTACCTTGTTTATTTTGAGTTCTCTTCCTCATATAGACTACACTTATTCTGAAAATTATCATAATCAGTCTCATCAATAAAACGACCTAAATAATCTTTACTTTCCAAATTTTCTAATGTTTCTTCCAATAATTTATATTCAGGTGTTTCAATATCATTTAATATATCTCTATCCTCTGCTTGATCAATCATATCTTGATATTCATTCATATGTTACCCTCTCTATTCTTTTAAAAAAAGTAGTAAGTTACTACTTTTCATTACCATACAATTTCAATAATTTATCATATATACCTGGTTCAATACGATTTAGACAATTAATAGTCAGTTCTAATGACTTATGATATTCCCCTTTATAAAATAATACTTCAGAATATGTTAGTTTTTTATCTAAACCTTCTACTGAACTACGATAGCGATTACCATAAACAATGGCCATTTCAGCAAACATTGCTGTTTTCAGCATTTCCTTAGTTGTCATATATAGCTTTAATACTAAATCACGTGCTGTATCAACTCTGGTATTTAATGTTGTAATTGTAATTGGTTTTTTATCTAATTCTTTTACAATTTCGCGAATAGCTGCTCCTGCTTCTTTTAATTCCACAAAATATGTGTTTGGAATAACAGGTAAATTATAATCACGAATTTTTAGTTTTGATTCCTTCAAAATATGTTTTACTTCATCTAATTGTTCACGTGCTCTAATTTCATCTGCTTTCATTCCACCAATTACTTCTAAGGTTTCATCCAATCGTTCTTGTAAAGATACCAAACGACTAGTAAGTAATTCAATTTCATGAGTTAATTTAGAATAAGCAAATGTATGATTTCCAGTATGCTCTTGAAATACTTCAAAATCATGGTTTAATACACCTAATTTTTCTTTCACTTCATTCAATATGACAATATCTTCATCAGATAAGTGATAAGTATTCTTTATATTATCAAATTTCAAAAAGATATCTTCTACTAAACGATTCATACTATTTAACTTTGTTTGGAATGTTCTACTTGCATTTTCGTAAATACTACGTTCTTGTTTTTCTTTTTCAAAATCTTGATATAATTGTTCAAAATATTCTAATAAAATTTTTAATTCAAACAAACTATCTTCTAAGTTTAATTGTTGTACTCGTTTACGAATATCAGTTATTTTTTTATTTGCTTCTTCAATATTATATTCAACATTTAAATAATCTAATGGATATCCAACACTGACCATTTGTTTATAGATTTCCATAGATTCTGTCATTTTCTTAGGAAGAATACTTGTTGCTAAAAGTTCAATACTTGGTACTTCTTCAATTACAATTTCCATGTGTTTTAAAGAATCATCAATTACTTTCATAATTTGTGTTACTTCTGTATATTGATTTTTATCCATCACTAATTCAAATTTTTCAAACATTTTAGCAATTGTTGCAAATTGATTTTGAACAGCATTTTCAGCTTCACCAAATTCAGTACGTGTTGCAACAAATTTTTCATATAATTCACGATATTTCGTTTTTAACTTAGTAATAATTCCACGATTTTTTTCATCACTCGTTGTAATAGAACGAATTTCACTTAATAAAAATTGAGAATTAGCTTTTACTTTATACAATTCCATTTCCAATTTAGCAATTTTATATAAAGTACTTTTGTAATCCATCTTAGAAAGAGAATATTCCGCTTCTAATAACATATCTGTCACTTTAGGAATTTGATGATTTTTAATGTCATCTAATCTTTCTTTCCATTTTTCATACATTGCTTCGACACTTTCATTTTTTAAAAAAGTTTTTACTTTAGATAATTCAGGTGCGATAGGAGTAGAATCAATTTCATTTTTTTCTATTTCTAATTCATCTAAATGATGTTTTAACTTTTTATTTTTTTTACCTTGAATCAAATTCAGTACGAAGACAACAAGTATAATAGTGATTACATAAATTGTTAAAATTAATAAAGTAAGACTATTCACTTGTACCACCTCTGCTAGTATAACTATATCACACTCATGTCTTTTTTTGCAATATTTTGTCTAATTTTTATAAATATTGTAAACCTAGAATAACTTTATGTTGACTTTTCAAGGCTTTTATCATATAATTATGTATGCGTATGAACAAAAAGAGCAGCTTTGATAATTTATCATTTAATGTGTTTATTACCAAATGGGTTATAGTAACTTTGCTGCTAAGCGAAATAATTTAAATAAACACCCTATTTTATAAATTATCACCTCTTTTAAAATGCGTAGAAGGAGGAAAATTTATGGCAAGATACACAGGATCTGAGTACAGAAGAGCTCGTCGTGTTGGTTTCTCTACAACTGAAACTGGTAAAGAATTAGCAAAGAAACCATATGGACCTGGTGCTCACGGACAAAATCGTAGAAAAAAATTATCTAACTATGGTGAACAACTTCAAGAAAAACAAAAAGTTAGATATATGTATGGGTTAACTGAAAAACAATTCAGAAAAACATTCGACATGGCTGGAAAATTAAAAGGAGTTCATGGTGAAGATTTATTAAAATTATTAGAAAGTCGTTTAGATAACTTAGTTTATCGTATTGGATTTGCTACTACAAGAAGAGGAGCAAGACAATTAGTAAACCACGGACACATTACTGTAAATGGAAAAAAAGTAGATATTCCATCATACCAAGTAAAACCTGGTGATGTAATTGCAGTAAAAGAAAACTCAAAAGAACATCCAGTAATTAAAGCTAGTTTAGAAGCTATCAATAAACGTGTTGAATTTATTACATATGATGAAAAAAATATGAGTGCTACATATGTAAGATATCCTGAAAGAAGCGAATTAAACCCAGAAATTAATGAAGCATTAATCGTTGAATTCTACAACCGTTAATAAAAAAGGAAGCAACGCTTCCTTTTATTTTTGTTTCATAAATGAATCATAATGTTTTAACAATGAATCAATGGAATGATAATGATTTAATAATAACTCTCTAATTTGTTCTTTTTGCTCATCTGATAATTTTTTTGTTTTATCTATATAATAAATATCTTCTAATGAAACTTGATATAAAAGTGATATCGCAAATATATTAAAAATACTACGTTGATGTTGTAATGACATCTTTTTTTGTTCTAATGTTAATGTATTAGTTATAAGGCAATCATCAAAGTCTATCCATTTCATTTCTCCATTGTTATATAAAATATTATCAACATCAATATCAGTATAAATATATGCATGATTGTGTGATAAAAGTTCTTGTTCCACACAATATAATAATTCAACTATTTGATGATAATTCAAAAGTTTCAATTGTGTTGAAAGTGGTTGATAATTTTTTTCATATCTCATTTCATAACCTAAGAATCCTTCATTAGATAACCATACTTTTTCAGGTACAATATCTTTATCATTAGGATGATTTAAAAAATATTGTACCATCATAGTAATTTGTGATTTCTTACTTTCTGAAATATGACTCTTGTATATTTTAACTAGTCGTTCAGAATCTATTTGATAAATGATATTATCCATATTTTCATGAAAAATAGGAAAATGAAAATCTAAATTATCAATCCATTTTATTTTTTCATTCATGCCATGTGCCTACATAATACTTTTTCTTTCCGCGACGAACAATCGTTAATGTTTGTTCTAGTGCATCTTCTTTCGTTACAATAAATTCTAAATCTGTTATTTTATCACCATTTACTGTAATACTACCTGCTTGAATCCATTCACGAGCTTCTCTTTTACTACTTGCAATTTTATTTGTTACTAAAAAATCTACTAAATTCATTTTTTCTGTAATAGAAAAATGTGGAACATCTTTTAAACCTATTTGTAAATCACAAACTGCTAATCCTTTAATATTTCCTTTAAACAATAATTGGCTCATTTCTTCAGCCTTTTCAAATTCTTCTTTACCATGTAAATCTGTAATCATTTCACGAGCCAAAGTTTTTTGAGCAATACGAGTTTCAGGATGTGCTAATTGTTCTTTTTCAATTGCTTCTATTTCCTCTTTAGATAAGAATGTAAATACTTTTAAATAGTGAATTACCATTTCATCGTCAGTATTAATTAAATATTGATACAATTCATATGAAGAAGTTTTATTTTTATCTAACCACAAAGCATTTCCTTCGCTTTTACCAAATTTATTACCATATTTATCTAAGATTAATGGCATAGTAAATCCATAAGCAGTTTTATTTAATTTCTTTTTAATTAAATCAATACCTGTTGTGATATTTCCCCATTGATCAGAACCTTCTACTTGCATAATACAATTTTTTTCTTGAAATAAGTGTAAAAAATCATTTCCTTGAATTAAAGTATAAGAAAATTCTGCATATGTAATTCCTGTATCTAAACGACGATTAATAATATCTTTATTTAACATATAATTGACATTAATATATTTACCAACATCTCTTAAAAAATCTAAGAAGCTAATATCTTTTGTCCATTCATAATTATTTACGACTTCTGCTTTTCCTTCAAAAATTCTTTGTACTTGATTTCTAATACCATCCAAATTTTTTTCTACTGTTTCTTTAGAAATTAATTCTCTTTCAGCAGTTGGTCTAGGATCTCCAATTAATCCAGTTGCTCCCCCTACTAACAAAATCGGATGATGTCCTGCTTTTGCTAAACGTTTTGCAGTCACAAGTGATGAATAGTGACCTAAATGCAAACTATCTGCTGTTGGATCAGTTCCCCAATAAAAAGTTACTTTCTCTTCATCCAATTTTTTTTGTAAATCTTCTCCAGCAGCGTCCTTAATTAATCCTCGCCACATTAAATCTTCATATAAAGTCATATTATCCCTCCTAAAACAAAAAAGTATTCTATGTTTTAAGGACGGAATTACCGCGGTACCACCTTAATTCATAAAATACTTTATGCACTCTTCTCTTAACGCGAGATACGATTTTACTCCTGATTTGTATTTCAAAAAAATATCTTGACTTATTTTCACCAACCATAAGTTCTCTTTTTACTAATATTTTTTTTACTATGAATCATTCACTGCAAAATAAATACGTTTTCATCATATCATATGTATTTTATTTCGTCAATTGTCTTCCCAATGCTTCTTGTTTTTTTAAATAATTTTCAGGCATTTCATCATTTAAAATCCATTCTTTTAATTCCATAATTTTGTTAGAACACTCAATCATACGATTAGACACTGTATTCAAAATAGAAACAGAATTATCTGTTTTTTTACAAAATGCCATAATCACTGCTATTTTATGAGGGCCAACGTAAGTAAACAACAGTCTTGTTTGATAATCTTTTAATTCATACACATTAAAATATTTTGTAATTCTTTGATTATTGCTAAATTTTCTAAAATGTTTCTCATCTCTAGGAAATGTATCTTGTTGTAATTGAAGTAAAAGTTTTTTTACTGCAGTTAATCTTTCTTTGTTAAAAGCATTACTTTCTAAATCCGAAAGTAAATACGGTGTTCCAGATTTTTTTTCAACAAAAAATAATTGATTTTTTTCAAATGATAATTCATGATTTACCTGCTCTAAATCATCATATTGATGATAATATTGAACAAAATGATTTTTTAATATTTCAAACATATTAGACAAGAAAGAAATTTGATTATCAATTACTTCTTTTTCTTCCTCTAATTCTGAATCAACCAACAAAAGATAGTCATCCATTTCTTCTTTGACTTTTTTTAACAAGTATTTCATTATATCACGATAATTAGAATAATCATATTTTGGTAAATATTGTTCTAATTGTGATAAATGTTCAATCGTTTTAATTGAATTCCAATAATTTTCTTCTTCTAAATGGCATTTATAATCTTTTGGCTTTATTTCTACTGGTGTTTCTATTTCTAATTTTTCTAACAACTGATCATTTTTATCGTTTTCTTTTTTTATATTTACTTCTTTTTTCTTTTTTAAAGTTACAATTTTAGATTGTACATTTAAATATTCTTTTTCTTGTTGTTTTTTTTGATATTTTTGTTCTGCTAAATAAAATAAATGATCACTTGCTTTTAATAATTCTTCCCCATCTTCATAAGTATTTAATACTTGTCGTATCATTTCTTGTTGTTTTTTAGAAAAACGATATAACTCATTATTTTTTAAATGTTGAGAAATCGCAGTTATTTGTGAAATATTACAATAATCACTTCTCACAATCTGTTGTAAAGCATCTTGTTTAATATTAATTTTTTGAAGTAAAATATTTAACTGTTTTGCCATGTCAATTGCAAACTGTACTTCAGACTGACTAGAGTTACATCTTAATGAAGTTGTAGGACATATCACATGTTGAATAATATTTAAATCACTCGCTGAAATCGCACCACTAACCCACATTCTTTGTTTTTCATTCATTTTTGATAAACGTAGTAAAATAGAAGATGGTTTTTTTAATATTTGTTGAATAAATTGCATCTTACGTTTATTTTCTTGTATTTCTTCACTTAATTGCTGATAACGATTCAAATGATCTTCCAAATATTCATAGATTGTTTTTTCTATTTTTTCACTACTCATATTACTAGAAAAAACAAAATGATCTGTAGTTGTATGATCATTTATCCAAGACTCTAATAAACCAAAAATATTCATTTTTTCATCCCCTTTTGTAGTGTGTCATATTCTAACAAAAGAGAGTAAATTTGTCAAATAAAAAGGACTAATTGTCCTTTTCTTCTTCATGTAATTCATCAATAATTGATTCTATTTTTTGACCGTAAGCAATAGAATCATCATATACAAATTGTAATTCTGGAACATATCTCAGTTCAACACGATTCATTAACTCTTTTCGAATAAAGCCTTTTGCTTCTTTTAAAGCTTTTAATGTTTCCTCTTTTTTATCATCTTTTAATACTGTTACATATACTTTAGCATAACTTAAATCATTAGTAGTGTTTACTTTTGTAACAGTTACAAAACGAATATCTGGATCTTTTACTTCCATCATTAAAATAGTACTGATTTCTTTTTCTAATAAACTATTTACACGTTCTATTTTTACTTGGTTCATAATTTCACCTCATCAATATTATATCATGTATCTATTCATACATAAAGAAAAAAAATTTTCAATATATTTTGTTTTGACATATTTCTCCCACAATTTGGTGCTATATTAAAATTGGAGGTGGAAGATATGGATTTAATTCCTAGAAATCATTTTTTTGATGATGCATTTGATTTATTTGACACAAAAGGATGGAAAGATACAAATGTGATGAAAACAGATATTTATGAAAAAGATGGTAAATACCACCTAGAAGCTGATTTACCAGGATTCGATAAAAATAATATTCATGTCGATTATAAAGATGGTTATTTAACAATTCAAGCTTCTAAAGAAGATAATTTTGAAGAAAATAACAAATATATTCGTCGTGAACGTCACTATGGAGAAGTATCTCGTTCCTTCTATGTTGGTGATATTGATGAAAAAGAAATCAAAGCAAAATTTAAAGATGGAAGTTTAAAAATTACCTTTCCAAAAGAAAATGAAGAAAGAAAACAAACGACATCTATCTTTATTGACTAAAAGAGAGAAATCTCTTTTTTTTATATTTTTAAAAGATTACAAATTGCAATATAATAAATTTCTATTTGCTTCCACAATTCTTCCTTTAATAATACTTCATTGGCTTGATGGATATGATTGAAGGTATCAGGAAAAGCACAACCAAAAGCAACACAATGATCTATACTTTTCGCATATGTTCCTCCACCTGTTGTAATAGGAAGTGTATTTTCATCGCCTGTCACTTTTATATATGCTTGTTGTAAAGAATGAACAAGAGGATGATCAATAGGATAAAAAAGAGAAGGACTAACATCTAAAATTTGAAAAGTCCAATTTGGTATTTTCAAAGTTTGTAACTGTTTTAATATTTGTTCTACGGGATAAGTAACAGGAACACGAATATCTATTGTTCCTATCATTTTATCATTTTCTTTTTTTAACATTCCTTGATTACAAGTTAAGCTTCCATATTCATCAGAACATTTTATATTTAAATTTTTCCCATCGAAAGAAGTTCCGATATATTTTACATAATTTTTAATAAATTCATCTTCATATCCAGCATGATATAATGCCATAATTGCATAAGAAATTGCATTTTTTCCTTTTTCTGGCGTTGAAGCATGCGATGCTTTTCCATATACTTCAATCACATGATTATGACTGTTTTGAGTAATTTTATAATGTAAATTGTTTATTTTTAAATCGTTTTCTAATTGTTTTTTTTGATAAGAATTATTATTTATTTTAAATTTAACATAATCGGGAACAGCATTATCACTTTGCCCTCCAATCATATCAATTATTTTGGTATTTGAAGTTGAAAAGGATAATAAAATTCTACCTTTTTCACCATGAATTACCGGAAAAGAACCATCAGGTGTAAACCCCATAGAAATATTTCCTTCTTTTTTTATATAATATTCTATATCATGAGAACCACATTCTTCATTACATCCTAATATCAATCTCACTCTTTTGTTCAATTTATGTTGAAATTTTTTTAATAGATTCATTACAAATAACATTGCTACTACTGCACCTTTATCATCACTAACTCCTCTTCCATACATTTTGTTATCTTTTATTGTTAACTGAAAAGGTTCTGTATTCCATCCATTCCCTGCTGGTACTACATCTAAATGTGCTAAAACACCAATTATCTCACTACCTTCTCCAATCTCTACATATCCACAGTAATCATCTAAATTGACTGTTTTTAATCCATAACTATCAGCAATTTTAAGTGCTTCTTCTAAGCATTTCTTATTTTGTATACCAAAGGGAGTATCATCTTTTTGATAAATACTTGGATAAGATATTAATTTTGATAAATGAGATATAATTTCTTGTTCATGATTATAAATTTCTTCTTTTATGTTCATAAAAGACCTCCTATCCATAGTATAAGAAAATAATTTTAATTTAAACAAAAAAAAAGAGGATATTTCCTCTTATCTTGCAATTTCTACCATTTCGTATGATTCAATTGTATCTCCTACTTTAATATCATTAAAGTTTTCAACAGTAATTCCACATTCTAATCCTTTTTTAACTTCTTTGACTGTATCTTTACCACGTTGTACAGAATTGATATTGCCATCATAAATTACAATACCATCACGAATTACACGAGCTTTACTTGAACGTTTTATCATACCATCAGTAACATAACTACCAGCAATAGTTCCCACTTTAGAAAATTTAAATAATTGTCTAACTTCTGCAGTACCTAATGTTTTTTCTTCATAAACTGGTTCTAGCATACCCTTCATAGCAGCTTCCATTTCTTCAACAACTTTATAAATAATATCATAAAGTCTAATTTCAACGCCTGCTTCTTTTGCTCTATCTTTAATCATATTATTTGGTCTTACATTAAATCCAATAATAATCGCATCTGATGCTTTTGCTAAAACAACATCACTTTCTGTAATTGCTCCTACACTAGATCTAATAACATGAACACGTACATCTTCAACAACCAATTTTTCTAAAGAATTTTTTACTGCTTCGCTACTACCATTTACATCAGCTTTAATAATTACATTAATTTCTTTTGTTCCACTTTGAATACGAGCAAATAAATCATCTAAAGAAGCAGCTTTATGACTAGCTCTTTCTTTTGTTTTTGCTTGTTCTTTTCTGTCTTCTCCAATACTTCTAGCTTGTTTTTCTGTTTCAAAAGCCATAAATTTATCTCCAGCTACTGGAGTTTCATTTAATCCTGTAATAGATACAGGAGTTGATGGAAGTGCTTCTGTAATTTCTTCATCACGATCGTTTTTCATAGTACGTACTTTTCCATAAGCAGTTCCTACAACAATTGGATCTCCTAAACGAAGTGTTCCATTTTGAATTAATAATGTAACACTTGCTCCAACATGTGGATCTAATTTGGATTCAACAACAGTACCACTCGCATAACGATTTGGATTTGCTTTATAATTTTCCATATCGGCAATTAATAAAATATTTTCTAATAAATCATCAATTCCATCGCCAGTTGTTGCAATAATTCGATTGTATAAAGTATCTCCACCCCATTCTTCAGGAGTTAAACCATATTCCGTTAATTGTTGCATAATACGATCTGGGTTAGCTCCAGGCTTATCCATCTTATTAATTGCTACAATAATTGGAACCCCTGCTGCTTTTGCATGATCAATTGCTTCTTCGGTTTGAGGCATCACTCCATCATCAGCAGCTACAATAATGATAATAATATCAGTAATACTAGCTCCTCTTGCACGCATCTCTGTAAAAGCCGCATGACCTGGGGTATCAATAAATGTAATTTGTTTATTGTGAAATTTTACTTGATAAGCATTAATTGCTTGTGTAATACCACCAGCTTCTCCTTCAGCTACACTAGTTTTACGAATTGTATCTAATAATGTTGTTTTTCCATGATCAACATGTCCCATAATTGTCACAACAGGTGCACGTGACACTAAATCTTCTTCACTATCATGAATTTCAAAATTTTCAAAATTAGTTACATCAACAGCTTCTTCATTCTTTAATTCCTTACCATATTCAAGCGCTAAAATAGAAGCATTATCAAAACTCAAACTTTGATTTACAGTACACATAATTCCGAAAGTAAATAATTTTTTTACTAAATCGGCACTTTTTACTCCTAATGCATTCGCTAATTCAGCAACAGTCATCCCTTCTTTATATACAACTGTTTTCTCATCTGTAACTGGCGTATTAGAAACTAATTTTTCTTTATTTTTATACATTTCTTTTTTCTTAGCTTTAAAATTATCTTTCTTTTGTTGTTTTGATTGAACTTTTTTCTTTTTATTTAACTTTTCTTTTTTAACTGTATTATCTACTTCAATATTAGATTCATCTAGCATTTCCTCTACGCGATCTTCTATCGCTTCTTCTAATGCTTTTTCATCTTCTGAAATCGTATCATTATCTAATAAAGTAATTGCTTCATCATCTAGCATGTCATCCTCTGAACTTACTACAATTCCTAATCTTTTACACGCTGCCATAATTTCTTCTACTGATTTATTCACATCTTGAGCATATTCTAACACACTCATCATAAGTATCACCTCTTTCTAAATTTTACGATTCACTTATCATATTTAATAATTCTTCATAAATTTTATCTGGTACAACTGTTTCTAAATAACGATTTAACGCTTTTGTCTTTTGAGCTTTCAAAATAACTTCACGTTCTAATTTTAAATAAGCTCCATGTCCATTCACACGACCATTAGTATCAACTTCAACAGTTCCATCTGGTGTTCTAACAATTCTGATTAATTCTTTTTTGGGGTATTTTTCTTTTGTGATAACACAAGTACGCATTGGTATTTTCTTTTGTTTCATAAATATCACTACCCTTCTATTATATTGATACCTTCTTCTCTAGCTTGTTCATATGTTTTTACATCTATCTTATAATGTGTTAAACGAGATGCTAAACGAACATTTAGTCCCTTTTTACCAATTGCCAATGAAAGATTTTCATTATCTACAATTACCATTGCCATCTTTTTCTTTTCATCAGTAATACAAACATGTAAATTACGAGCTGGACTTAAAGCATTTTCAATAAATTTCATATCATCATTATCATATGGGATAATATCTATTTTTTCTCCATTTAACTCATCAATAATACGCCCAATACGACTACCATGTTCTCCAATACAAGCTCCAACAGGATCTACATTCATAACTTGTGACATTACCGCTACTTTGCTTCTAACACCTGCTTCACGAGCAACACTATAAATTAAAATTGTTCCATCATTTATTTCAGGAATTTCTAATTCAAATAAACGTTTTACAAATCCATAATGACTACGAGAAAGTAAAATTAAAGGTCCTTTAGAATTATTTTCTACTCTACTAATATAAACTTTTAAACTAGACCCCATTTTAATTGTTTCTCCAGGAATAATTTCTGATTTAGGAAGAATTCCTTGTGTTCTACCAAGACTAATATAATAATTTCTAATATCTTCCATTTCTACAATTCCTGATACCATTTCGCCTTCTTTATCAGCAAATTCTTCAATAATATTATTTCTTTCTGCTTCTCTAATCTTTTGAACAACTACTTGTTTTGCTGTTGCAGCTGCAACACGGCCAAAATCCTTTGGCGTAACTTCTTCTTCTATTGTTTCACCAATTTCTATTCCTGGTACTAATTTTCTAGCTTCTTCTACTGTTAAATGAATACGAGGATCATATTTAATTGGTTTTACTTCTTCTTCTAAAGATTCATCTTCTTCCTCATCATCCATATGAGCTTGATAATATGCATCCACTTCATCAGCATTAATACAACCAAATTCATCTGGATCATGTACTACTGTTTTAAAAGAAAATACTTTAATATCTCCAGTTTCACGGTTAATATCTACACGTACATTAGAAAGAGAGTGATAATTTTTTTTATATGCAGAAGTAAGTGCTAATTCCAATGCATCATAAATAACGTCTTCTTTAATTCCTTTTTCTTTTTCTAATACATCTAGTGCTTTTTTAAATTCTTTTACATCCATGTTATTCACAACCTTTCTCTTTAGAACATACGTCTAAAATATAATTTTCTTCAATTGGATCTTCTTCATCTAAAATGGGATTAATTAATTTACTTACTTTTACACAATCATCTACATCAATGATTCCTTCTTTATCAATGACTACTCTTAAAAAATTCATACCATCTTCTTTTACATATAATACCTCATCTAAAATATAACCGTTTTCTTCAATAATATTTTCAAATAATTTGCGAATTTCTCCTATTTCCATAATACCTCCATTAAATCGAAAGAGTGGGAAATGCCCACTCTTCGCTGTAATCACTGAAAACATTATATCATAAATTTATGAAATTTCATAATTTTTTATGATTTTATAAATAATATTTTGTTATAATAGTAATAGAAAGCAGGTATTTTCATGAAAAGAATAAATAAAACTTACTTAAAACAAGCAGGATTAGGACTACTTACCATATTTTGCTATTTCTTTTTTTCTTATATAGAAACCTTACCATTCCTACTTCTTGGAATTGATATTGATAAGTTATCTATTACCATAAAAACAATATATTTAATTTTATATCAAACACTTTTATTAGCATTGATTATTTATATTTTAAAAACTAGTTTTAAAAAAGATATCGAAGATATAAAAAAGAATCATCAAATTTATTTCAAAAAATATTTTCCTTACTGGTTTTTAATGTTAGGACTCATGATGTTTTCAAATTCTATGATACTAGGAATTATGCAACTATTTGGTAATAGTACCTCTTTACCAGAAAATGAGCAACTAATACGTTCTACATTTCAAACAGCACCATTTTATATTTATTTTTCTTCTGTAATTATTGCACCAATTATGGAAGAACTTGTATTCCGAAGAGGAATTAGAAATATCATTAAAAATGATGTCTTATTTATTATTGTTTCTGGTTTTGTATTTGGCGGATTACATGTTTTTTTAAACCCAATGCAATCACCTTTAGAATTATTATATATTATTCCATATAGTATTCCTGGTCTTATTTTCGCAAATATCTTAACAAAAACTGATAATGTTTTAGTAACTGCCGGTATTCATACCTTCCATAATGGTATTTTAATGAGTATTCAATTTTTAACAATGATTTTTATGTAAAAAAGAAAAGTGTAAAGTACCTTTTCTTTTTTGATTTCAATCTTTATAAAATATGATAAAATAAATATGGTGATAATTATGCGTTCTAGCCATAAAAAGAAAAAATCCATGATTAAAAATTTCATTATTTTTTTTCTAGTTCTAATTCTTTTAGGAGTTGGAACTGTTTTATATAGTCGTTTTATTGCAACAAAGGGATTACAGATTCATGAATATAAAATACAAAACAAATTGTTTGAAAAAAATTTTCATGGTTTTAAGATCATTCATGTAACTGATATTCATTATCTAACCACTGTAGATCAAAATGATTTAAAAAATTTAGTAAAAAAAATCAATCAATTAAAACCTGATGTAGTTGTATTAACGGGTGATTTGTTAGATGAAGATATTGAATATGATAATCAAGAATTAGAAATTTTAGAAACAGAATTATCTAAAATAGAAGTAACAACCAATAAATATGCAATTTCTGGAGACGAAGATGATAAAAAAACGGAATGGGAAACTGTGATTAAAAACAGTAATTTTATTAATTTAAATAACTCTTCTGATTTCATATATAACGGTTATGGCAGTCCTATCATGATTAGTGGATTGAGTAGTAATATAAAAGAAAAAGACATGATTACAACTAAAATTAAACCAATTGAAGATAAAATTGATGCAACACTACCTACTGTAGATCAAAATGGTAATCGTTTATACGGTATTAATAATCCTATCTATCAAGTTTTATTAATACATGAACCAGATTATATTGATGAGATCAATTATCACAAATTTCAACTCATCTTAGCTGGGCACTCTATGAACGGACAAATTCAACTTCCTGGTATTGGTGGTATTATGAAGAAAAAAGGTGCTACTAAATATACAGAGCCTTCATACGACTTAGAGGGTACAAAACTCATGATTTCAAATGGTTTAGGAACCTCTAATATTCCATATCGTTTTTTAAATAAGCCATCTATCAATTTATATCGACTTACAAAATAACGACGCTTTTGCGCCGTTATTTTTATATACTTTGTTCTAAAAATTTTTCATGTACTTTTGTATAAAAATGATGATTCGGTAATTTCAGCCTTGTAATTCTCTTAGAAGAAACAGTAGTTTTTAACTGTTTTACATGATGATACTTTTTTACAATACCATCTACTACAATCATTAAATTAGAATTTTTATCTTGAATATCACCACTCGGAATAATTGTAATGGTTTTATGTTCTGGTAATATTAATGAATTTAATAAATTACGATAAGCACGATTATTTAATGGTGATAATGGAGTCAACTGTAATGTATGAATAGAAGCATCAACAATTGCACCATTTACACTTAAATTATATGCAGTAGAACCTACTGTTGTAGAAATCAGGACACCATCCCCTACAAATTGTTCTAAAAACTGACGATTAATATAAATATTTAATCGAGATGTTTTTAAATCCATTTGTCTAATTACAATTTCATTTAAAGAATATAATTCAATCGTTCTAACTCCTTCAACTACCGTTTTCTGAATACTTATCTTTTCTTCTAATAATTCGTTTTTCTCTAATTTATTTAAGAATAAATCTATTTCTTTTGGATTAATTTCTTGAAGAAATCCTAAAGTTCCAGTATGAATTCCTGCATAATAAATATTAGGATTAAATTTTGTATCATGAACCATTTTTAAAAAAGTTCCATCTCCGCCTACTGCAATGCCTAAATCAAAATGTTTTTTATCAATTTGAAAGCCATGTTCATGTAGCTTTTTCTTTAATATTGATACAACTTTTTGACTTTCTCCTTTATAATTAGAATATATATTTACTTTTCTTATTTTTTGATTCATAATACCACCTTATTTTTCCTTTAAATAACTACTTAATTTCATAGTCAATAAACGTAATATTAATTTTTTATTCTCTTCTCTATCTAAAGATGATACACTCAATGTTTGTTCTACATAAATATTTTTATTTTTATCATAAATTGCAAAATAAACCATATTCATTTTGTCAGTAGGATTATTAGGATCTTGTCTATTTAACGTTCCAGTAATTCCAACTCCATAATCACTTTCGCCATTGACAGTAGCAAGCCTAGCCATTTCTTTGGCAACTTCCATACTATATACAGTATACGTTTCAATCAATTTTGAATCAATTCCATATTTTTCTTTCATATGATTAGAGTAACTAACGATTCCTAACTGAAATACTTCACTTGCACCTGGAATATTCGTAATTTCGTTCGCAACCATTCCACCTGTACATGATTCCATTACAGAAATAGTCTGTTTTTTATTTATTAAAATATCAATAATTTCTTTCATAATACCTCCTTATATATTTTCATTCATTTGAACACATATATATGATTTGGTTTGTGATTGAAATTGTAACTTACTTATATCATTATCATTCATAGTGATGATTGCTGAAATATCATCATTGCCATCTTTCATTGATATATGCCAAATTTCTTGTTTAGTTTGATTATTAAAATGCGAATTATGTTGATTTACAAAATAATTACTTGATAAATTATTGTTATCATTTTCATAAAATTTTAAAGTTTTAGAATCGATTCTTAATACAGCTTGACCTTGATTACAATTCCATGTTCCAATAAATTTTTTTGATGTATTTTCTAATATTGAAAATATAGAATAAATGATTGCACCAACAAAAATAAAAATAAAAAACACATAACCAATCACAATCCATTTTGTATATTTTTTTCTTTTTTGAAAATATAAATCTTTTTCTTCTTTTGTATCCCATTTCTTTTCCACAAGTATCCACTCCTTACTATTTAAGTATAACATAAAAAAGAACTAGTAACCTAATTCTCTTGTAAAATTTGATTTAACTTTTCAATTGCTTCATTTTTCATAGCAGGAACTCCTTCCAATCTATATGGAATTCCTAATTTTTTATATTTTTCAACACCATATAAATGATATGGAAGTAATTCTACACTTTCTACATTTTTTATTGTTTTTATAAATTTTTTTAACTGTAAAATATAATCTTCCGTATCATTAATTCCTGGTACAATTACTTGTCTTAACCATAATTTTTTATTCATTTTTTGACATAAATCTAAAAATTTTAAATATGATTTGATTGGTTGTCCTACCATTTTGACATATGAATCATTATTTAATGCTTTAATGTCTAAAATCACTAAATCTGTATATCTTAATATTTCTTGATGAAGATCTTCCTTAATTCCTACACCAGATGTATCAAGACAAGTATGAATATTTTCTTGTTTACAAAGCTTTAAACATTCTAATAAAAACTCTGGCTGACAAAGAGGATCACCTCCTGAAAAAGTGATACCACCTTCATCTCCAAAATAGTTTTTATATTTTTTTATTTTTGCTACTAATTCTTCTGGCGTTGTTAAATTTTTATCTTCCATATTCCAAGTCTCTGGATTATGACAAAATAAACAACGTAATTTACACCCTTGCATAAATACAACATAACGAATTCCTGGGCCATCTACTAAGCCCATTGTTTCAACTGAATCAATACTACCTTTTACCATTATTATATAGTCTCATGGAATGTTCTATTGATTACTTCTAATTGTTGTTCTTTACTAAGGCGATTGAAATGAACTGCATACCCACTAACACGAATTGTAAGAGTAGGATATTCATCTGGATGATCCATCGCATCAATTAACGTATCTCTATTAAATACATTTACGTTTAAATGATGAGCACCTTGTTTAAAATAACCATCTAAAAGTGCTACCAATTTCTTAATACGTTCTTTTTCATCTTTACCAAGTGCATTTGGAACAATAGAGAACGTATTAGAAATTCCATCTTGACATACATCTCTATATTCTATTTTAGCAACTGAGTTTAAAGATGCTAAAGCACCACTTGAATCTCTTCCATGCATTGGATTAGCTCCTGGTGCAAAGGCAACTCCAGCTTTTCTTCCATCAGGTGTAGCACCTGTTTTTTTACCATATACTACATTAGAAGTAATAGTAAGTACAGATAATGTATGATGAGCATTTCTATATAATTCATGTTTCTTTAATTCTGAAATAAATTTTTCAGTTAAGTCAACAGCAATACAATCTACTCTATCATCATCATTTCCATATTTTGGATAATCTCCTTCGATTTCAAAATCTGTTGTAATTCCATCTTCATCACGAATTGGTTTTACTTTAGCATATTTAATTGCTGATAAGCTATCTACTGCAACACTAAGTCCAGCAACACCAAAAGCCATAAGTCTTTCTACATTTGTATCATGTAAAGCCATTTGTGATTTTTCATATGCATATTTATCATGCATGTAATGAATTGTATTCATTGCATCTACATAAATTTTAGCTACTTTTTCTAATACTTTATAATATGCAGTTTTTACTTCATCATAGTCTAAAACTTCGCTTGTGATTTTTGGAACATCTTTTAAAACTAGTGTTTTTTTCATTTCATCAACACCACCATTAATTGCATATAATAGTGATTTTGCTAAATTACAACGTGCTCCAAAATATTGCATTTGTTTTCCTACCTTCATAGCAGATACACAACAAGCAATGGCATAATCATCACCATAAATTGGTCTCATTAAATCATCACTTTCATATTGTAATGCATCTGTTTCAATTGACATTTTTGCACAATAATCTTTCCATGCTTCTGGAAGTTCTCTACTCCATAAAACTGTCATATTTGGTTCTGGAGCAGGTCCTAGATTAGTAAGTGTATGTAAATATCTAAAAGATGTTTTAGTAACAAGTGTTCTTCCATCTTCAGCCATTCCGCCTAATGATTCTGTAACCCATGTTGGATCTCCAGCAAATAAGTCATTATATTCTGGTGTTCTTAAGTGACGTGCAATACGAAGTTTAATAATAAACTGATCAATAATTTCTTGAGCAGATATTTCATCTAATGTTCCTTCTTGTAAATCTCTTTCAATATAAATATCTAAGAATGTAGAAGTACGTCCTAAACTCATAGCCGCACCATTATTTTCTTTAATAGCAGCTAAATATCCAAAATATAACCATTGAGCAGCTTCTTTCGCATTAGTAGCAGGTTTTGATATATCAAAACCATATTTACTTGCCATTGATTTAATTTCTTCTAAGGCATTAATTTGCTCTGTTAATTCTTCTCTCATACGAATTACAGAAGAAGTTTTTTCTACATCATCAAGTTGACTTTGATCATATTTTTTGCCCTCTATTAAACGATCAATTCCATAAAGAGCAATACGTCGATAATCACCAATAATTCTACCTCTTCCATATGCATCTGGAAGACCTGTTAATAATCCAGCATGACGAGCTGCACGAATATCAGGTGTATAAGCGTCGAATACTCCTTGATTATGCGTTTTACGATATTTTGTAAAAATTTCTTTCATTTGTGGATCAATTTCATATCCATAAGCATTTAAAGAACTTTCTACCATACGAATTCCACCCCATGGATTGCAAATTCTTTTTAATGCTTCATCTGTTTGAAGTCCAACAATCACTTCATCATCTTTTGAAATATATCCAGGATTATATGCATCAATACCTGATATTGTTTTTGTATCAACATCATATATTCCTTTATCAAGTTCTATTTTCATTTTTTCTTCTAGTATATTCCATACTTTTTTTGTCTTTTCAGTACTACTAGCTAAAAATGATTCATCACCAGTATATGAAGTAACGTTACTCATAATAAAGTCACGTACATCAATAGTATTTTTCCATTTTTCTCCTTTAAAATTTCTCCATGCTTCCATAATTCTAACCTCCTTTAGTATCCTTTTATAGTATAACACAAAATATAAAATCATGCATATTTATTCAAATATTATGTCATTTCATTGACAACATATTATGATTGAATCATGTCGATAAATTCTTGTTCTGATAAAATTGGAACATTTAATTCTAATGCTTTTTGATATTTACTTCCAGGATTTTCTCCAACAATCACAGCTCCCGTTTTTTTACTGACACTACTAGACCATGTTCCTCCTAAACTTTCAATCTTTTCTTGCGCCTCATCTCTTGTCATAGTTTCTAAACTACCTGTTAATACAAAACTTTTACCTGCTAATGGTAAATTAGTCGAAATCGCTCCTAAATATTTCATATTTAATCCTAATTCTTTCAAATTGGTTAATAAATTTTGATTTGTTTCATTTTTAAAATATTTTATAATACTTTTTGCTATTGTACTTCCAATATCTTTAATTTCAATTAATTCTTCTAATGTTGCACTTTGTAATTTTTCCATCGTTATATAATGAGTTGCTAAAATTTTAGCAGTCTTTGCTCCTACATGACGGATTCCTAAAGCAAAAAGTAAACGTTCTAAAGAGTTTTTCTTGCTGTTTTCTATACTAGTCAGTAAATTATTGATACTTTTTTCACCAAAGCCTTCTAATTCCATAAGTTCTTGTTTCTTTTCATATAAATGATAAAAATCATCAAAAGTATTCAAATACCCCATATTATAAAAATCTTCGACAATATTATCACCAAATCCCTCGATATTCATTGCATTACGTGATACAAAATGAATTAAACTTTCAATTCTTTTTGCATCACAATGTGGATTTACACAATAATATGCAGATTCTTCTTCTTTTCGGACAAGAGGTTCATGACAAATTGGACATTCTTTGGCCATAACAAATGGAATTTCAGTACCATCACGCCTCATAACTTCTGGTCCTATTACTTCTGGTATCACATCTCCTGCTTTTTTTATCTTTACTGTATCTCCTATTCGAATATCTTTTCCAATTACATAATCTTCATTATGTAATGTTGTTTTAGAAATTACGGAACCCATTAATAAAACTGGCTCTAAAATAGCGTTAGGTACTACTTGACCAGTACGTCCTACTGTGAACTTAATATCTTTTAATTTGGTAAGAACAATCATCGCTGGAAATTTATAGGCAGTTGCCCATTTTGGATATTTTACTGTATATCCACATTTTTCTTGATCATCTAATCCATTTACCTTAATAACAATTCCATCTATTTCATATGTTAAGCTTTCTCTTTTTTCCGTCCATTTTTCAATATAATCTAAAAGTTCATGTAAATTTGACACTAACTGAATATTAGGATTTACAGTAAACCCTAATTTTTCTAAAAACTTTAATGAGTCATAATGTGTATTCAACCCATAATCTTTAGCATTTGGAATATGATACATAAAACTTGATAAATTTCTACTCGCCGCAATACTACTATCCAATTGTCTTACACTTCCTGCTGCAGCATTACGTGGATTTGCAAATGGTTCTTGATGATTCTTTTTACGTGTTTCATTTAACGCTTCAAATGATTTTTTAGGCATATAAATTTCACCACGTACTTCAATATCAATCTTTTCTTTTAATCGAAGAGGAATATTACGAATTGTTTTTACATTATGCGTAATATCTTCTCCAACTACTCCATCTCCTCTTGTTGCACCACGTACCAGCTCACCATTTTTATAAATTAAAGAAACAGATAATCCATCTATTTTTAATTCACAAACATAACTAGTATTTGGTACAAATTTTTTCACTTTTTCATCAAAATGAACAATTTCGCTTTCATTAAACACATTGCTAAGTGACAGCATTGGAATTTCATGACGTACTTTTTGAAAATCATCAATCACTTCTCCACCTACACGTACAGTTGGAGAATCACTACGTACCAATTCTGGATACTTTTCTTCTAAACTAACTAGTTCATGTAAATAATTATCATATTCTTGATCAGTAATGGTTGGTTTATCTAAAGTATGATATTCATAACTTGCTTTATTTAATAATTCTACTAATTCATCTATATGTTTTTTCACATCTTGATTCATGACTATCACCATATTTATTATATCATGTATCTATTATATTATAAAAAAATAGTTAAATAAATTTAACTATTTTTCCCATAAATGATTTGGATAACTTCCTTCTTGAACTAATTTTTGAATAGATTGTTTCACTGCTTCTGTATCTTCCTTATAAGTAACTCCATACCATTTTGCAAAAGTAGGTATTGCTTTTACAAAAGCATATTTATCACGAATCATATCCATTACAGAATCAGGAATTAAATATTCACAAGTCAATAATTGTTCTTGATTTTTTTGATAAAAATCATAAAAATGATTCTCTAAATATTCAAAAACATCAGGTTGAAATACAAACATATTCATAGAAACCGGAGTATCTTCATGCAATGTCATCGCATCACTTCCATCTAATGGAGTTGCAATAATGTTACTATTCTTTCTTTCAATAGAACTTTCAATGATTTGTACAAGACCTTCATCTTCTACTTTACAAACTCCACGCTTCACTGATCCATTTTCTGTTAATGTATTAGCAACATGATAAGTAATTACTGCATATTCATTTGGTTTTTGTCTATTCATAAAACTAGATGCCTGTAAATATGCGTCACTACCATAAAAATCATCTGCGTTGATTGTAATAAATGGTTCATGTATAACATGACGTGCTGCTAAAATTGCATGTGTAGTTCCTAATGGTTTTACACGTTCACTTGGAAAAACAATGTTATTAGGAACATCATTGATGTCTTGGAAAACATATTCAACAGGAATTTTATCTTCTACTCTTTTTCCAATTGTTTCTTTAAAAATTTCAAAATTTTCTTTTTTAATTACAAATACTACTTTAGTAAACCCTGCTTTAATTGCATCATAAATAGAGTAATCAATCATAAATTCTCCATTTGGTCCAACAGGTTCAATTTGTTTTAATCCTCCAAAGCGACTTCCCATTCCTGCCGCTAAAATTAATAAAGTTTTATCTTTCATTTTTATTTCTCCTTTTGTAATGATGAATAAGTCCAAAAAAAGACTAATGCTCCAATTCCAAAAATTGCAAACCAAACAAGAGGATTATCTCCATGCTCTTGCATAAAATTTTGTACTGGTTTCATTAAATTATTTAATCCTTCTTCAATATTTATAATATACATATCTCTATACTCCCTTCTTTTGTATACTTTTATGTCCTTTTAATAATTTTTTAATACCATGTGGATGAGGAAAAGCAATGGTTAAAATTGATTTATCTACACCTACTACTACACCTTCACCAAATTGATTATGAATAATGTGATCACCAATTTGATATTCAGCATTTTTATCCACTAGAGTTTCTTTTTTTGGGAAGAAACGGAATAATTCTTTCTTTTCTTCTATGTCTTTATCAAGATAACTAGCATCTATTTCATCAATAAATCGACTTGGTGGATTTTGACTTTCCATACCATATATTGTTCGACGTCTTGCATTCACCAACCATAAACTTTTTTTAGCTCTGGTAATGGCCACATAACAAAGTCTTCTTTCTTCTTCTAAATCTTCCGGGTTCATAAATGAATTATTATGTGGAAATATTCCTTCCTCCATACCGATTAAAAATACATAATCAAACTCTAGTCCTTTAGCTGAATGAACGGTCATCAAAGTTACAACATGATTATTATTTTTATGTTCTTCAACATCTGAAACTAAACTGATTTCCATTAAGAATTCTTCTAACGAAACAATCCCATTATTTTCTTCAAAACTCTTTGTAATTGTTTTAAATTCTTCGAGGTTTTCTAATCGAATATCTGCTTCCATTGACTTTTCGTTCACTAATTCTTGCTTCATGCCAGATTTAATCAATATTTCTTCTACCAACTCTGTTAATGATAAATTTTGTTCACGAATAATCAAATCCTCAATCATATGTTTGAAAGCTAATTCCTTTCCAGAATCAATCACCTCAAAAATAGATTTTCCTTGTTCATTTGCTTTTTCTGTTAAATTTTCAATTGTTTTTGCACCAATTCCTCTTTTTGGAGAATTAATAATACGAAGTAAGCTAACATCATCATGTTGATTATAAATTAATTTCATATATGAAATTAAATCTTTAATTTCTTTTCTATTATAGAAGTAAAAGCTTCCTACTACTTTATATGGAATATTTTCTCTTAGCAATACATCTTCCATATTTCTAGATTGAGCATTCGTTCGATATAAAATTGCAATATCTTCTGGTTTAATATGATTTTCAATCAGATGTACAATTTCTTTCATTACATAATTGGCTTCATCTTTTTCATCTAATGCACGATGATAGCGAATTTTTACTCCATCTTCGTTATTGGTCCATAAATTTTTATCTTTTCTTTGCTTATTATTTTGAATTACATCATTAGCGGCATTTAAAATTGTTTTTGTAGAACGATAATTTTCTTCTAGCATAATAACTTTAGGATTTTTATAATCTTTTTCAAAATTTAATATATTACGATAATTTGCTCCACGAAATGAATAAATACTTTGATCATTATCTCCTACTACACAAATATTTCGATATTTTGCACTAATCATTTTAATTAAAATATATTGTGCCTCATTTGTATCTTGATACTCATCAACTAATATATATTGAAATCTTTCTTGATATGATTTTAAAATTTCTGGAAATTTTTGAAATAATTGAATTGGTAACATCAATAAATCATCAAAATCTACAGAATCATTCTGTTTTAATTTCTGTTCATACTTCTCATATATTTTTACTACTTTTTCTTCAAAATCAGTCTGTGCGAATCGTTCATATTCCATAGGTGATAATAATTCGTTCTTCGCTCCACTAATTCTATTTTTTATTGCTCTAGGATTATACTCTTTAGGATCCAATCCCATATCTTTCATAATTTTTTTGATAACTGTTAATGTATCATCACTATCTAAAATTGTAAAGTTTTTTGCATAATTTAATTTTTCATAGTTTTCCCTTAATATAAGTAGACCGAATGAATGAAATGTTGAAATTTGAATTTGATATCCAATTGGACCTAACATTTGAATAATTCTTTCTTTCATTTCTTTCGCTGCTTTGTTTGTAAAAGTAATTGCTAATATTTGTTCAGGAGCAATTCCTACTTCTTCTAATAAATAAGCAACACGTGTTGTTAATACTCTTGTTTTTCCACTACCAGCACCTGCTAACACAAGAAGTGGTCCATTAACTGTAGTTACAGCCTCTTTTTGTTGTTCATTTAATGTATCTAAATTCATATCCCACCTCTATCATATCCAAATTAATCATATCATAAATTTAGCATTTTGATAAGAGCATATACACTTGCTTGATACATTTAACGATATTTTTTCATAATTTCTTCTTCTGAATATCCATTTATTAAATCTAAAGTATCTTCAAAATCTTGATTTGCCATTTCCTTCCACTTTACCAAATTTCTAATTTGTTCAAATAATTTTTCCTTATTATGTTTTAATTCATAATAAAGTTGATTTTCTGATTCAGTTTGATCATCTTCTAAAGTTTTCAATATTTTTTTGAAAAATATATAAAATAATACAATTCCTAATAAAATTTCTGCAATGGTAAATAAATAATTTCCTAAATATAAACAACCTACCAACAACAACAATAACAATAATAGCGCTTTTATTTTTTTCATTTTCTCCACCTCACTATCATCATAACAATAAATATGAAAAAGAACAGTCGAAAAAAAAAGAGTATGAAACTCTTTTTATTCATGTTTTTTATTCTTACGTTTTTTCTTTCGCCATTCATAATACTTTTTATACCATCTGAATGTCCTTTGATAATTTAATTCATTCATCTCTTGTTCATATACATATAATCGAGCAATTTCTTTATCCATAGAAACAATTGTATCATATAACTCTTTTTCACGTTCTTGTGCTTGTTCTTTTAACGTTTGAATTTCATTTTTTAAATGATGAATTTGTTCTACAAATAAATTAGTAGTATGTTGTTCTCGTTTTACAAATTCATGGTATAATGAAACATTTGGCAATTCATCCGTATTTAACTTAATTGTTTTAGACTCTTCTATAAATTTCTTCGCTGTTTCTTTTAAATTTGTTCTAATTTTTTTATAATAATTAGGATTTTTTAATTTTAACAATTTTTCTCTGGAAAGTTCCATAAATTCTCCTTCAGAAAAATATGTTACATAATCTTTAAAAGTAGACAAACGATCAGCATTATAATCATAATAAATTAATGCCACCGGTGTTTCTAGTGCTAATGCAGGTAGTGCACAATGAAGTCTATCAGTAATAATCATTTTTGCATTTTGATAAATTTTTAAATATTCTTTTACTCGTTTCATACGGTCATCAAATGACATATTTTTACTTTCCTCTGGTTTTAACCAATGACTCATTTCTTTAATCTCATAATCTGGAAATAATGTATGAACTTTTTCTACAATTTCTTGTTTCATATCAATAACACAAATATAATTTTCAACTTTTTTCTTTCCTATTTGATCAATTGTTAATGTCATACAACCAGAAAAATATGTATCATAACCTTTTTCTTTTAATACTTGTTCTGTAACGAGATCACGACATCCAATTTTTCCATATTTTGTTAAAAATTCTTTTGTATAACCATCCAAGAATTCGTAACCTCTCTTTGTAATCAAATCATTTTCTGTAAAATGCATAGAAACTAATAATGGATGAATATATGGAGAAAATGGAAAATGATGTTTTTTATGTAAATACCAACCATTCATAATAGTTGTAACATATTCTTTCTCATTTGGTACAAATTCATCCATTGCTTCTCTATCAATTACATAATCTACTTGAGGTAAAAATTGCATAGCCGCATAACTTTGAATATCATCTCCTAAGTTATCCGTTTCTTTATATAAAATTAATCCATATTTCATATTTATCACATCTTTCCACTTTTATTATATCATACCACTTATATTCTTCCAACTTTATCAATCATATTTATCTTGTTTTCATTTGTATTTTTCATGTTTGATATTATTATCATGATAGGTATTTTATCTATACAGTTTATCTTGATTAGAATATACTATCACTGAAAGCGAGGGATTATTTTGAAGAAAATAATATTTTTAATCATTACAATCTTTATAATATTGGTTTTATCTATTATTTATATTTATACTGGAAAACCTAAATCTAATTTAAAACATATTAAAGTTGCCGAAGTAACACACAGTATTTTTTATGCACCACAATATGTTGCAAAACATTTAGGTTATTTTCAAGAAGAGGGGTTAGATGTAGAATTTATTTTAACTCCAGGTGCGGATAAAGTAACAGCCAGTGTACTATCAAACGATGTACAAATTGGATTAGCTGGTAGTGAAGCTACAATTTATGTTTATAATCAAGGAGAAAAGGATTATTTAATTAATTTTGCTGCTTTAACCAAAAAAGATGGTAGTTTTATTGTATCTAGGAAAAAAATAGATAATTTTACATTAGAAGATATGAAAGGAAAAACTGTTATCGGTGGCCGAAAAGGTGTTCGTCACAATAAAGATAACAAAATAAAAAATCTATATATGAAATCGAAAATAAATATCAACATTTTTATTTTTATCAATTTCAATTCTATCAATCAAATTAGAAAAAAATACTTTATTCATTTTTTTTAATGATAAATATTGATCAATGATTTTTTCATATTCTAAAGTAGTTTTATTCTTTTTTATTTTGTCTTTTAATTGTTGTATAATTTTTTGTTGTATCATATTTTTTTCTTCTATCTCTTTTTTCAATCTTATATATTGTTGTAATGAAATCAAGTTTTGTTTAAAATCTAAGTATAATTGATCTTGTTGATTTTCTAAAACAATTAACTTATTTTTTTCTTGATTTAAATTTTTACATAAGTTACAACATGAATTATGTTTGTGATCTAAATATTGCAGTTTATGAATTAATTTATTTTTATCAATGTTAGTTATCAAGAGATTATTTAAAGTAGTAAGTATTTTTGATTCTAACTGTTTATAATTCATAGTATGTGGTGTACAAACATGTAATTTACTATGTTTTCGATAATAATTACAAGACGTATATACTTGTTTTCTATTTTTATTTTTTATAATACTCAATGAATGGCCGCATTCTTTACATATTAAAAAACCAGAAAATAAATAATTGTTTGTCGATTTTTTAGTAATATGCTGTTTTACTTTTTGAACTGCTTCAAACGTTTTTAAATCTATGATTGCTTCATGTGTATTGTGTACAATAATCCAATCTTCTTGTTTCGTTCTAATTTCTAATTTCATTCCATATATTTTTTTTCTTCTTCCTTGGGTTAAATTACCGATATAAGTTTGATTTGTTAACATATCATCAATGGTTCTAGGACACCATGAATTTACAGATGTTTGATTTAAATTAGCATAATTACTAGGATTAGGAATTTTTCGTTTAGATAAAATAGATGCAATTTTGGTAGAACTATTTCCATTTTTAGCAAGTTCAAATATTTTTTTTACGACTGGTTCTACTTTTTTATCAATAATTAAATGATAAGGGTTACTAGGATCTTTTTGATAACCATATGGTGCTTTCCATCCTGTAAATAACCCGCCCTTTTTTTTATTCTTTAAAGTTGTTTTAATTTTTTTAGATGTTTCTTTGTTATAATATGAATTTACAAAAACTTTAAACGGTGCCATCTCGTTTCCATAAGTATCAATTTCAGTATCTACATCATCTAAAATAGCAATAAAACGAATGCTGTGTTTGGGAAAATATCTTTCTATATATTCATTTGTTTCTATATTATTTCTTCCTAATCGCGATAAATCTTTTACAATTACCATATTAATTTTTTTATTTTCAATATCCGTAATTAATGCTTGAAACGCTGGGCGATCAAAATTAGAACCACTATATCCATCATCAACATATTCCTTATAAAAAAAATAATCATGTTCTTTTATATAATTCATAAGTAAATTACGTTGATTTTTAACACTTTCACTATCGACATTTTTTTCTTCTTTTTCATCTTCTCTAGAAAGTCTAATATAAATACCTGCACGATATTTTTGATTCAAATAATCACCTCATTCATTATGATAATCATATAATTCCATCAATTTTTCCATTAATTCTTGTAATGTTTGCCCATTTTGTTGATAATGAAGTTTTATATTCATACACATCACCACTTTAATATATTCCATAAAAAAAAATCTATGCTTAGCATAGATTTTAATTATAAAACTAATGATGCAACTGTAAGAATTACAATATTAACAATAGCAATCGTAAGTACAACTTTTGCTGCCCATCTAGCCCAAGTTGAATATTCTACTTTAGCAACTGCTAATCCTCCCATAATTGCTCCACATGTTGGAGTAATTAAATTAACAAGTCCATTTGCTGCAACTAATGTCATAATTGTTGTTTCAACATTATAATTTAATTCATTAGCTAATGGTCCAACAATTGGAGTTGATAATGTCATCAATCCTGAACTTGATGGAACTAAAATAGATAATACCACATGAATAATGTAATTAAATGGAGCAAAAATAACAACCGGAACCACTCTTAATGCTTCAGCAGCATTATAAATAATATAATTATCTAAATATGTACTTTGCATTAAAACTGAAGCTCCACGTGCAATAGCAATAATTAAAATAACTCCTACCATATCATCAGCACCATCGATAAAGGTATCAACAAATTTCTTTTCCCCTGTACGATTTACAAATCCAATAATTACTGACATAATTAAGAACCATAAAGCTGCTTCATAGAAATACCATTGTCCTAATGGCATACCAGTTAACCAACCTGTAAATTTAGTAAAAATATCAATACCAAATGATTCCCATGGAATAAATCCAACAATCATTACTATAAATGTAAGTGCAAATAAACCTAAAGTAATTTTTTGTTTCTTTGTTAAATGAACATCATCAACTGATGTTGTTGCATGTTCTCCATATTCTTCTTCCATATTTCTTCTTTCTCTTAAAGATAAGAAAGTAGAACCTTTTTTCTTCATAACTTTTTTTGCATAACTCATTACAAAAATAATAGAAATAAGTAATGAAGTAAGCCATAATACAATACCTAATCCAATAATAATTCCTTGATTTACAGCAATTCCTTTTGGTAATGAACTAACTGCTGCACCTACAGCAAATGGATTGATTGTTGAGCCTAAAACACCTGAACCTGCTCCTAATAATACAACAGCAGAAGCAACTAAAGTGTCCATGCCAGCCATTACCATTGTTGCTGATAATAATGCATAAAAACCTACAGTTTCTTCAAGCATCCCGTAAGTAGTTCCTCCAATTGAGAAAATAAACATTAAAATTGGAATTAAAATTAACTCTCTACCTTTTAATTTTCTCACTAAAACTTTAATTCCTGTTTCTAATGCTTCTGTTCTAGCAACAATTGCTAAAAATCCACCTAAAATAAGTACGAAAATACAAACATCAATGGCATTTTCAAATCCTAAAATTGGTGATAATAAAATTTGTGAAAGAGAAGCTCCAACTACACCACTTCCATTTACAATTTCTTCACCAACAAATTCTGCTTTTGGTAAAAAGTGAGATAAAATACCAAGCATAAAAATTAAAATAAATATAATAGAAAACGCTGTTAAAAAACCTTTTCTTTTCTTCTTAACGACTTTTGTCACTTTTACTACCTCCTTACTATAATGGTACCTGTTTTTCCTAATAAAGCCTCTTCTGCTTTTTTCAAAGATGTAATAATGGCTTGTCCACCTCTATGGTGTGTTACAAAATCAATACATGCTTCTACTTTAGGTAGCATGCTTCCTTCGGCAAATTGTTTTTCTTCAATATACTCTTTTGCTTCTTTTACATTCATAATATCAATTGCTTCTTCATTTTCTTCTTTATAATGAAGATAAACTTTATCAACAGCTGTTAATATTAGTAAAATATCTGCTTTTAAATCAACGGCTAAACGAGCACTTGTTTTATCTTTATCAATAACTGCGTCGATTCCTTTATAACCTTTATAATGTTTCACTACTGGTACTCCGCCACCACCACAGGCAATGACAATATTACCATCATCCATTAAATCTTCAATCATTGATAATTCTAATATTTTTACTGGTTGTGGAGATGGTACAACACGACGATATCCTCTTTTCGCATCTTCCACCATCACATATCCTTTTTCTTTAGCAATTTGATCTGCTTCCTTTTTTGTATAAAATGACCCAATTGGCTTTGTAGGATGTTGAAAAGCCTTATCTTTTTTATCAACTAATACTTGACTGATTACAGTTAAACAATGCTTTCTCATATTTCTTTTTAATAATTCTTCTTGAACTGATTGTTGTAAATGATAACCAATATAACCTTGACTCATTGCCCCACATTCTGCAAAAGGCATTTCTGGTGTATCAATAGTTTCACTAGCACTTTCCATTGCTAAATTAATCATACCAACTTGTGGTCCATTTCCATGAGTTACAATCACACGGTAACCATCTTGTACTAAATTTACAATCGTTTTTGCTGTTATTTTAACAAGTTTTAATTGTTCACTTGGAGTGTTTCCTAAGGCATTTCCTCCAAGTGCGATTACTACTTTCTTTTTCATTTTAAAGTTTCAAACATAACAGCTTTAATTGTATGCATACGATTTTCTGCTTCTTCCATTACTTTAGATTGTTCTGATTCAAACACTTCATCCGTTACTTCCATTTCTTTAATTCCATATTTTTCATATATTTCTTTACCTATTTTCGTATCTATATTATGAAAAGATGGTAAACAGTGTAAGAAAATCGCATTAGGAGAGGCATTATTCATTACTTCTTTATTTACTTGATATTTTTGTAATAGAGAAATTCTTTCTTGCCATAATTCAGGAGCTTCTCCCATAGAAACCCATACATCAGTATATAATACATCAGCGTTCTTCGTTCCTTCTAATACATCTTCTGTTAAAGTAATACTTCCCCCACTTGCTTTTGCATATTCTTCACATTGTTTTATTAATTCTTCTTTTGGAAATAAGGATTTTGGTGCACAACAAGTAAAATGAAGTCCTAATTTAGCACAAACAACCATCAACGAATTACCAACATTATTTCTAGCATCACCTAAAAAAGTAAAATGAAGTCCTTTTAAATAACCAAAATGTTCATCTACAGTCATCATATCAGCCAACATTTGAGTAGGATGAAATTCATCTGTTAATCCATTCCAAACAGGAACCTTTGAATATTTTGCTAACTCTTCAACTACATCTTGCCCAAATCCACGATATTCAATTCCATCATACATTCCAGCTAATACTCTAGCAGTATCAGCAATTGTTTCTTTTTTTCCTAATTGTGAACCAGTAGGTCCTAAATAAGTAACTCCCATTCCTAAATCATAGCCAGCTACTTCAAAAGCACATCTTGTTCTAGTAGAATCTTTTTCAAAAATAAGAGCAATATTTTTTCCTTTTAAAAATTCATGTGATTGATTGCTTTTTTTAATTTTTTTAAATTCTTTTGCCACAGCGATTAAATATTGAATTTCTTCAGGAGTATAATCAATTAATTTTAATAAATCTCTTCCTCTTAAATCCATTATAAGTCCTCCCTTATTAGTGGCATACTCATGCATCTAGGACCTCCTCGTCCTCTTGATAATTCAGCGCCATGAATTTCTAGTACTTTAATACCATAAGCTCTTAGAGTTTGATTTGTTAAATTATTTCTGTCATATACAATTACAACTCCTGGTGCGATACAAAGCGTGTTACTTCCATCATTCCATTGTTCACGTTCTGCGGATACCTTATCACCACCAGCACATGGTATTAAAGTAATTTTTCTTTTTAAATACTTTTCTAAAATATGTTCTAATGAATCATTGATTTCAGTTACTGTTAAATCCTCATCACTGTTTGGATCATCACCCTCTGTAATTTCAAATACTTGCAAAGTATCCATAATACCTGGATGATATGTAAATTTATCATAGTCAATTTGTGTAAATACAGTATCCAAATGCATAAATGCTCGACTATTTGGAATATTAAATGCTAAAACAGTATCAATTTTACACTCTGGATCTTTAAATAAATTTTTAGCCAATTGATCAATTGCCTCTGGGCAAGTTCTTTGTGAGATACCCACTGCTAAAATATGTTCATTTAAATTTAGTAAATCTCCACCTTCTGTATGATATGGATAAAAACGATCATAATATTTATCCACTTGATCTTTATATTCAGGATGATAATTAAATATATATTCAGCATAAATCGTTTCTCTATTTCTTGTTACTGAATACATTTTATTTAAACTAATACCTTCTCCAATACTAGCAAAATTATCACGTGTAAAATACAAATTTGGCATTGGATCTGCAATAAATTTATCTTCTTCATCAATCTGATCGATCAATGATTTTTCAATATCTCTTTTACGTCTAGAAATATCACTAATCTGAATACCTTCCATTGTTTTCAATACAAGTTGTTTACTATTGGTAATTTGGTCTAAATAATCAATAACTAAATACTTATACTTTGGAGTACGAATTCCAGCTTCATAAACAAATTGCTTAATAAACTTATCACGGATTTCTTCACTTAAATCCAAAACATCTGCCATAAGATCTTCTAGATAGACAACTTCTACCCCATTTTGTCTTAATAAATCGGCAAATTCATCATGTTCCTTAATTGCATCAGGCAAATAAGGAATATCATCAAATAATAAGCGACTTAAACTATCTGGTGTTAAATTTAACAATTCTTTTCCAGGTCTATGTAATAACACTTTTTTCAAAGGTGCTATTTCGCTTGTTACATGAATTTTTCCCATAATTTCCTCCCTTTCCTTCTTGAGTTTTTTGATAACGAGGTCTCTCTAAACTCGTATTATTTAATTTTTGATAAAAATTCTTTTAAACGTTCTGTTTTTGGATTTTTAAAAATTTCAGTTGGCGTTCCAGTTTCTACAATTTTACCTTCATCCATAAAAACAACTTTATTTGCTATATCATTTGCAAAATCAAGTTCATGAGTAACAATCACCATAGTCATTCCTTTTTGTGCTACTTCTTTCATTAAAGTTAATACTTCTTCAATCATTTCAGGATCTAAAGCGCTTGTTGGTTCATCAAATAACATAATTTCAGGGTTCATAATTAAACTTCTAATAATAGCAACTCTTTGCTTTTGTCCTCCCGATAAATTATCTGGGTATACATCTTTTTTATCTTCTAATCCAATCATTCGAAGTAATTTCATTGCTTCATTTTGTGCTTCTTTTTCAGACAATTGTTTTGTTTTAATTGGTGCCAAAGTAATATTTTCTAATACAGTTAAATTTGAAAATAAATTAAAACTTTGAAATACCATTCCTATTTTTTTATGTAATTCTAAATTATCTTTCATTTCTTTTTCATTTAATAAAATTTTCCCATTTGTAGGCTTTTCTAAAAAATTTAAACATCTTAAAAATGTACTTTTTCCACTTCCACTAGGGCCAATGATAACTACAATATCACCTTTATTAATTTCAAAATTAATATTATGTAATACCTCTATATCACCAAATGATTTATATAAATTTTCAACTTTCAACAACGTCTGCATGAAGATTCATTTTCCTTTCTAATAATTTTAACAATTTAGAAAGACCTAATGTCAAAATTAAATAAATAATTGCTACAATAATGAGTGGGAAAAAATAATCATATGTATTAGAAGCAATAATATCACTCGCTTTTACTAATTCAATAATTCCAATATATCCTGCAACTGAAGTTTCTTTTAATAAAGTGATAAATTCATTTCCTAATGCGGGTAAAACATTTTTAATTGCTTGTGGCAAGATAATATAACGCATTAATTGTAAATAATTAAGTCCTAAAGAATGAGCTGCTTCTTTTTGCCCTTTATCAATAGATTCAATTCCAGCTCTTATAATTTCTGAAACATAAGCTGCAGAATTCAATCCAAAAGAAAGAACACCTACAAAAATTACACTAATATTTACTTGTTTAAAAATCACATAATAAATAATCATCAATTGTAATACAGTCGGTGTTCCTCTAATGATGGTGACATAAAATGTGCACAAAATATTTAAAATCTTATGTTTTTTCGTTTCTTTATAACTATTTCTAATCAAAGCAATTAATATACCTAAACTAAGTCCTAAGAACAAAGCAAAAAAAGCGATTAACAATGTATTTTTTAAACCTTCTAAAATATATTGATAACGCTGATCTACAATGATTGACTGATAAAATGAATCTACGATACTCATGATTACAACCCCTATTCACTAAATTGAATCATATATTCTTCAATTTTTCCTTCACTAATTAAACGTTCTAAAACTTGATTGATTGTATTCAATAATTCTTGATTACCCTTTTTTACTGCCATACCATACTTATCTTGAAATAAAACACCGTCTAATATTTTTAATTCAGGATTACTTTTTACTAGCTCTTTAGCAGGTAATGCATCCATAACAATACAATCACTTTTATTATTTTTTACATCTTCTGCTGCAATCAAAAATTTCTTTAAACGATTTACTTTCGCATTTTTATAATTCTTTGTTACATATTGATCAGCAACAGTACCTAATTGAACTGAAATTCTTTTATCTTTAATATCATTTAAATTAGTAATATTACTATCTTTTTTTACTACAACTACTTGATTTGAAGTTGTATATTCTATTGTAAAATCTACTTGTTTTTTTCTTTCTTCTGTAATACTCATCCCTGCAGCTGCAAAATCTGCTTTCCCACTTTGTAATTCATTTACAATAGAATCAAAAGCAACATCTTTAACAACTAACTGTTTGTTCATTTCTTTTGCAATTTCTTTCGCAATTTCAATATCAACACCAATAATTTCTCCGTTTTTATAATATTCATATGGGGCAAACCCAGCTTCTGTCACCATAACTAATTCATCTTGTGATTTACCACATCCACATAACAAAAAAATAACACCTACAAAAATGATTAAACTCTTCAACATCTTCATACAATTTACCATCCCTATTTTAACTAAAGTATAACACATTCTTAGAAAGAGGTAAAGATATTAAATATAAATTATTTAGGTTATCACTACAATGACGTACTGGTGGTATGCCCGTGATGACCTTTGAATGGGCTTTAAAACAAAATGGCATTGATCCAAAACAAGATGTCAACATTGATACCAGTGTTGAATTTGCCGCAATGAGTGGATCTTTTATTGGTGGAAATGGAGATTTTGTCAATTTATTTGAACCAAATGCTTTACAATTAGAAAAAGAAGGATATGGATATGTCGTTGCTTCTTTAGGAGAACTTGGTGGAATTGTTCCTTATACCACATATCATGCTAGAAAAAGTTATATTGAAAATCACCAAGATATCATTCAAAGCTTCTCTAATGCCATTCAAAAAGGACTGGATTATGTACATAATCATTCTGATCAAGAAGTAGCAAAAATAATTCAAGATGAATTTCCTGACACTTCTTTAAATGATTTAGAGGAAATTGTAAAACGTTATCGTAATATAGACTCTTGGTTTCGTACTACTGAAATTCAAGAAAAAGATTTTAATCATATCCAAGATATTATAAAAAATGCAGGTGAATTAGAAAAACAAGCTCCTTACAATCAATTAGTAACAACTAAATTTTTGAAAAAATAATATGAAATCATTATTAAAAGTTCATCATCTCAAAAAGACGTATCATACAAAACAAGGAGAAACGCCTGCTATTAAAGATATTACATTTGATTTAAAACCAGGAGAATTCATTGCCATTGTAGGACCTAGTGGATGTGGTAAATCAACTATTTTATCAATTCTTTGTGATTTACTAGAAAAATCAAATGGTACCATTGAAAAAAATAAAAATATAACTTTTGGATATATGTTACAACAAGATAGTTTATTTCCTTGGAGAACAATTTTAGACAATTGTCTATTGGGGTTAGAGATTACAAATCAATTAACTAATGAAAATAAAGATTATGTACTATCTCTTTTAAAAACATATGGCTTAAAAGACTTTATCCATAGTTATCCAGCTAATTTATCTGGAGGTATGAGACAAAGAGTTGCTCTAATTAGAACATTAGCAACAAAACCCGATATTTTACTTTTAGATGAACCATTTTCAGCATTAGATTACCAATCCAGATTAGCCGTATCTGATGATGTTTATCAAATTATCAAAAAAGAAAAGAAAAGTGCAATTATGGTAACCCATGATTTAGCTGAAGCTATTAGCATGGCAGACCGTATTATTGTTTTAACAGAAAGACCTTGTCAAATAAAAAATATACATACAATTCAATTTGAAAATCGTAGTACACCAATTGAAAATAGAAAATGTAAAGAATTTTCTAAATATTATGATCAAATATGGAAGGAGATTGATTTCCATGTATAGTCATGAACATCTCCTATTTTTAAAAAAAATAAAAAAGAATAAAAGATATGTTCATATCACACAAGTAATGATTTTATTCTTATTTATATTTGCTTGGCAGTTATTTGCTGATTTAGAAATCATTAATACATTTATATCATCTAGTCCTAAAAATGTATTAGAAACCATATTAGAACTAATAAAAGATGGAAAGCTATGGTATCACATATGGGTTACATGTTATGAAACAATGATTAGCTTTTCCTTAGGAACAGGTTTAGGCTTTTTAATTGCTACCGTATTATGGTGGTTCCCATTTTTAGCAAAAGTACTTGATCCATATTTAACTATTTTAAATAGTCTTCCAAAAGTTGCACTAGGTCCTATCATTATCATTTGGGCTGGTGCCGGTAAAAATTCTATTATCTTAATGGCCTTATTTATCTCAGTAATTATTACTATCATGAATGTTTATCAAAGTTTTATAGAGACAGATACATATAAAATAAGATTATTACAATCATGGAAAGCAACAAAATGGCAGATTTATCAAAAGGTAATCATGCCTAGTAGTTTACAAACCATCTTAAATGCATTAAAAATTAATATTAGTATGTCCTTAATCGGAGTCATTACTGGAGAATTTTTAGTTTCGAAAGAAGGAATCGGATATTTAATTATGTATGGTTCTCAAGTGTTCAATCTAGATTTAGTAATGACTGGAATTATCATTTTAGCAATTGTTGCTACTATTATGTATTATATGATTAACTATATAGAGAAAAAAACAATAAAATAATCAAAAAATATACAAGAAATAAATTATTTTTTGTATATTTTTTTTAAAATTAAATAAATATTAAATTGACAGCAGATATAAAATAAGTTACATTATAACTAGGAGTACGAAGGAGGATGATATATGATGTTTTGTGGTGAATGTGGTTATAAAAATAAACTAGATGCCAAATTTTGCGAAGAATGTGGAAAACCATTAAAAGCAGAAGAAAAAAGTGAAATAAAAACTACTCTCAAAAAACAAAAAGAAAGAAAGCCAATGAGTAAACAATCTAAAATAATCATGATCATTAGTATTATAGTTATTATATTACTAAGTATTGGTTTTATCATCGGGAAAAATCTAACAGACCCTAAAAAGGTTGCAACTGCATATTTTAATGCAGCTACTTCATATGATGCTGATAAATTATATTCTTATTTAGATATTAAAAATAGCGAATTTACCAGCAAAAAAGTTTTCAAAAAAATTGTTGAAAGAATGAAAAAAGAAAACAATCCTAAAAAAATTACAAATTATAAAGTAACCAAAACTGAAAAAAGTAACAGTGGTCTTTCTATGTATGTAACTATCAGTTATACCATTGAAGGAAAAACAAATGATGAAACAGAACAAATAACATTAACAAAGCAAAAAAATAATAAATTCTTATTCTTTGAAAATTGGAAAGTCTCAGATAACTCTCTAAAAACTGTTGATGATTTTGAACTTTCTGTATTAAAAAATTCAAAAGTTACTTTAGAAGGAATCGAATTAGATAAAAAATATATTGATAAAGAAGAAAGCACATCATCTACAGATGTTTATCAATTACCAGCAATGTTACCTCTTACATATGAAATGAAAATTGAATTACCTTTTGGATTTTCATTAGAGGATGAATTAAATGTAAATACATATTCTAATTCTCAAACAATTCACTTTGATGAAGACAACATTCCTAGTAAAGAAAAAGAAAAAATGACAGAACAAGCAAAAAAAGATTTAGAAATTATTTATAAAGGTATTATTGAAAATAAAAACTTTGATGATATCAAAAACAATTTTGAAGGCAAAAATATTGAATTAGATGATTTAAAAGATGAATATGAAGATTTAAAAGATAGTATGTCTTCATACACTACCACATCATTAAAAAATATTGAATTTAAAGACATGGAATTAAGAAATTTAGAATTAGATGATGATGGTTATTTAACAATGTATCTATATACAAAATATGATTACACCATTGCTTATGAAGAAGATGGAGAAACAAAACAAAAAACAAAATCTTCATCAGATGGAATATATGTTTCATATAGTTATACAGATGATTCATATCACTTAGTAGATATGAGTAGTCTACCATCTTATTTTTCAAAATATTTTTAAGGAGGAAATGATATGGCAAAATTTTGTACAAAATGTGGGGCTAAGTTAGTAGATGGAAAATGCCCTAATTGTAATAACGAACAAACAAATACAATAACAAAAACATTTGATATGGATGAATTAATTACTTCTATAAAAGGAATGTTTACACATCCAATTGATACTATGAAAGAAACAATTCAAACAGAAAACATAACTTTAGGAATCATCCTACTTGTAATGAACTGTATTATTATTGCTTTATTTTGTTGTTTAGGAGCAAAAGAGTTAATTGGTGCATTTACTACTGGATTCAACAGTTTCATGGTTCGTACGATTGAGATTCCTTATGCACGAATTTTCTTTACTTCATTATTAAGTGGTCTAATTACTTATGCAATTATCGCTGGATTATTCTATCTTGTAGTAAATAAATTATTTCATACAGATACAAATTATAAAAAGATGATTGCTTATTTAGGAATTACTTCTATTATATCTTCTATTACTTTACTGGGTACAATTGTACTAATGTATGTATCTATGCAATTGATGATTTTATTCTTATTAACTGGTATGCTTTTGTCTACTGTATATATGGTTCAAGGTTTATCATATACTTCAAATATTGATAAGAATAAATTAGGTTACGTTTATGCAATTGTATACTTTATCGTTTTAGTAATCACTATTTTCATCTTACCTGTAATTTTTAAATAAAAAGGTGAAGTTCAAACTTCATCTTTTTATTTTACTTTTTTTTTGCTAAAATAAATAAAAAAGGAGAATATTATGGATTATTATAAAATTGCTATCATTCATCCACAAACTGATAAAAATGAGCCCATCATTTATTTGGGAAAGATTGAGGATGACGAAACACATTCTATTCAATTATTAGAATATGCTACAAAAAAATATAAACACATTCCCATATTTCAAAAATTAAATTATAAACATACCCCAGAAACAATTAGTTATTTCTATACATTAATTGGTGATATTATATTTATCAATACTACTAAAGATATTAAAAGGCATGGATATACTGGTTTACTGATATTGCCAAAAACAATAGATGATAAACAAAAAGAAATTTTATATCACTTTTCTGATTCTATTAAAAAATATAAAATTAGAATCTTATATAATTTATCTTTAGAATATGGAATCGTAAATGGTCAAGAAATATATCAATTAGAACAAACCACGCCCCGTGAAACATTAGAGTTATATTTTAAAATGACAAAAAATAAAAGTAGATGATATCATCTACTTATTTTAATTCTTCTGTTGCTTTTGCATTTAAATCAAGAGTTGCGATTCTGCCTTTTTTATAAGCAAAATAAGCTGCTGCTCCTATCATTGCAGCATTATCTGTACAATACTTCATAGGTGGAATAATTAAATGTATATTATTTTCATGACATAATTTTTGTAAATTTTCACGAAGTCCTTGATTAGCAGCTACTCCACCTGCTACGATTAAACGATCTACATGATATTCTTTTAATGCTTTCATTGTTTTCTTGGATAAAATTTCAACAACACGATTTTGAAATGAACATGCTAAATCTTCTTTACGAATTTCATTACCACGCTGTGTTTCATTATGAGATAAATTAATTACTGCGCTTTTTAAACCACTAAAACTAAAATGATATGTATCATCATCAAGTGGGACTGGTAATGAATAAGTATCTTTTCCAACATGAGCTAATTTATCAACAGCAGGGCCACCAGGATATGGAAGACCAATTACCCTTGCTACTTTATCATATGCTTCACCAACTGCATCATCTAAAGTACCACCAATTTTTTCAAATGAATAATTGTCTTTCATATAAACAAGCTCTGTATGTCCTCCACTAACAACAAGTGCAATTAATGGAAATTTCATTTCTTCCACTAAATTATTGGCATAAATATGGCCAGCAATATGATGTACAGGAATAAGTGGTTTATGAAATAAATAAGACAAAGTTTTAGCAGCTTGCACACCAATTAAAAGAGACCCAATAAGTCCAGGACCATATGTAACTGCTATAGCATCAATATCATTCATTGTCATATGCGCTTTGTTTAAACATTCCTCAATTACAATTGTAATATTTTCAATATGATGCCTACTAGCTACTTCTGGTACAACACCTCCAAATAATTTATGGATATCAATTTGCGTTAAAACAACTGTTGCAATTTCTTCTTTACCATCTCTAATAATTGAAACACTTGTTTCATCACAACTTGATTCAAATGCTAATATATTTACTGAATCCATTTTATAACTTCCTTTCCATTAAAATTGCATTCCCATCTTTATAATATTTTTCTCTGATTCCCACCGACAAAAAACCATATTTTTCATATAAATGGTATGCGATAACATTATTTTCATTTACCTCTAATGTAATATTCATACATCCCATTTCTAGACATTTTTCTATAAAAAATTCCATTAAAAAATTTGAATAATGATTGTTTCTATATTCCTCTTTTACAAAAATTTGATTTAACTCAGCGCGTTCATACATCAATGAAAAATCGATATATGCACAATTTATATTATCTATTAATAATAGATAACAATAACGAAATGAATTATTTTGAAACAATTCCCAACTTTCTTTTGAATGATTACATAAATCTACAATTTTTTGAAATTCAATAAAATTATTTTGATTTACTCTTTCAATACTTAACATGATTTTCCTAATTTTTCTTCCGCTTCAGTTTTCTTTAAATAATTTGGTTTTACTTCATGTGGATTTAAACCTTCATCTTCTTGATGCTTTTCTATTATCATTGTTAAATTAACATCTGGACAGATTACATCAATATCCGGAAATTTTTGATAACTAACATATGCATAACTTCCATCTAGTTTTTTGACTTCACTTTGTAGTTGATTTAAAGTAATGTATTGATCAGGAAGTACTGAATTTAAATTTTCATCATATATTCCAGCATAAACCGCATTTCGTCTAGCATCAATCATCGCAATACGATACTTCGCACTAGTTTTTGTAGAAGCCATCATTTGTAATTCCGAAATAATTGTAATTTTTTTGTGTAATGCCCATGCATATGTTTTTGCAATCGTAACACCAATACGAACTCCTGTAAAAGAACCTGGTCCATTTACAACAATAATTTCATCAACCATTTCTGGTTTTATTTCTGACAAACCAAATAATTTATCAATTAAAGGAAATATTCTAACTGACAATTGATTATCATTTTCTTCATTAATTTCTGATAATATTTTTTCATTTTGAAATAAACCTAATATAATACGGCTAGATGCTGTATCTATCAATAGTTTTATCATAATACCGCCTCACATAATTCTTCATATTTTTTTCCGTGTGGTTTTAATATTAAAACACGTGAATTTTCACCTACAACTTTAAATTTAATATCAAGTCTTTCCTCTGGCAAAATATCATGTATCATATCTGCCCATTCAATTACTACAACGCCACCTTTATGAAAATATTCCTCAATCCCAGTACCTTCCACGGAACCATTTAAACGATACACATCCATATGATATAAAGGAAGTTCTCCGTCATACTCTTTTATAATTGTAAAAGTAGGTGAAGTAATACTTTCTTTAACACCTAATGCATTAGCTATGCCCTTTGTAAAAACTGTTTTCCCACTACCTAACTCTCCATCTAAACAAATAATCATATTTGGAAATTTTTCTGATTCAAAATTTTGAGCAATTTCAATTGTATCCATTTCATTTTTTGTAGTTACTTTATATTCCATTTTCATCACCATTCTTATTATATTAGAAATTACTTAACAAGACAACTAGAAAGCCTTTTTTTTACAATTTATTTTCTAATCTTTTCTTTACAAAGTTGTTGCACATAATGTGTATTTTTGGTTAAAGATAAATATTTTGGGTGATAAGTCCAAAAAATATGATTTGTGTCATCAACTAATATTGGACAAGATGAATTGAGACTAGAATACATTGAAACATGAATTTTACTTAAAAACTCTTGAACCATTTCACCATAAATACCACAAGCAGAAGATGCTATAATAACATGACTAGGTGCAGTGGCATAATATAGCTGAAGCAAATAGTCACTACTCAATTTTTTAAATTCATCAGAAAGACAAGGAGTGCCATAGCCATCTTCTTTACCACACAATAATAAATTAGCCCAAACAATAGAAGAATCAATATTATTTTCGATAATTTCTTTAATAAACTTCCAAAAAGGACGATTAGTGGCTCCTTGTTTCATAAATAAATCATACATATTTTCTAATTCAATAATTGGATTTGAAAATTTCATATTTCTTCCCCATGTGTTTGTTTCTTGTCCAATATATAATATTTTACCTTTTTCATTTAAACTATTTGGAGACACCAATAATGGGTAAGACCAATTATTTACAGTATGTTCTTTCAATAATTGATATTTTTTAAAAGTTTCAATATTATATAAATGAAAATTATTCATAAAATCACCACGGATTTATATTATACACAAAAATGAAAAAAAGTCCAAATAGAAAGGACTTTGAAATACAAAAAAAAATTGGCAACTACC